>CAZUUP010000335.1:2256-6827 GCA_964623105.1 uncultured Akkermansia sp. | reverse complement strand
CCCGCGAGTTCCTCGGGATGATCGGGGCGTTCTGCCGGTCGCGCAGTCTGTGGCTCAACTCGCTCGGGCAGCTTTTCACGAACATTGGCTGGGCATTCTTGATCACCTGGCTGCCCACGTATCTGAAGGAGCAGAAGGGAGTGGAAGATGTGGAAGGCGGGCGGATGGTGACGGTGGTGCTGGCGTTTGGGATGGTCGGGCAGCTTACTGGCGGGGTGGTGGCGGATTTGAGCGTGCGGCGGTTTGGGCTGCGGTGGGGGCGGGTGTTGCCGATGTTCGTGGCCGGCTGTCTGGGCGGATCCGCTTACTTGGTGTGCCTGACGCAGAGCACTGCCTGGGGAGTCATCGCCTGCTGTTGTGTGGTTTCGTTTGCCGTGGATATGGGGAATCCGGCGACGTGGGCGTTCATGCAGGACGTGGGTGGGCGCGCAACGGCGGCGGCGTTCGGCTGGGGCAACATGTGGGGCAACTTTGGCGCGTCGGCGATTTCGATGCTGGTGCCCTACATGCTTGCGCTGGGCAAGGCAGGCGGGACGGGGCAGCGGAATGTGTTCATCCTTTGTTCGGCGTCGCTTTTTCTCTACGGGTTGATCGCGCTGGCTTTGGATGCGACGAAACCGGTGTTGCAACCCAAGGCTGCGGAGTCGTGATGCTCCGGGACTCCGGAGCGGAAGGGCGCGTCGGAGTTAGTTTATGGGATCAGGCGCCCGGGGTGGGCGCGATGCCGTCGATATTGTCCAACGGAAAGATGGGACGGCGGAGGTGGCGGTAGGGCAGGGAGCGAAGGTTGCTGGTGCAGGGTCCGGGGGTGTCCACCCAGAGCATTCGCGCGGCGATCGGGTCATAGGCGCGGCGATGGGCGACGGCGGCTTTGACGCCGATGACGGAAAGGCGCGCGGGATCAATGCTCTGGCTGCGCCATTGGCCGAGATCAAACGGGGGAGTCTTGCGGCTGGTGAGGAGGATGGTGAGGCCCTGATGACGCACCACGGCGCAGGGGCCCATCTCGAAGGTGTCGCCGGACATGGAGGCCAGATGGCTTTGTTTGTCTTCGAGCCGGAAATGGCCTTCGCTGCGGGAGATGAGTTCGACGCAGAGGGTGAGGGGGCCGGGGTCCAACCGGCTGCCCGCGCCGCCGATGGGCAGGGTGAATGAGCCGCCGATGGGGACCTCGGCGAGCGTGGCGACGGCGAGCGAGTCGTTGATGGCGATGGCGGCGTTGGGGATTTGGTGGGCGATGAGGGCGCGGAGCAGGCCGGTGCCGTCGCCCGGGGCCCCGCCGCCGATGTTGTCGGCGGGTTCGACGAGCACGGTGAGGCCGGGGGGAAGGGGCTTGAGGCGCGCGAGAACCTGCTCGACCGGCGGGTCGGCGACGTCGCCGAGTTCCTTGGTGGCCAGGGCCTCGCGGGCGAGTTCGTCGAGGGCGGCCTGAGCGGTGGCGTCGGTGCCGGTGGTGGCGATAACGAAGCTGAGGCCGGTGTCGGGCGTGTCGGCGAACGAAAAGCCGGCGACGACGTTGACAGCCCAAAATTCCGGGTGAGCGGTTTCGAGTGCGCGGGCGCGGGTCTCGAGCGCGCGCATGGGTTCGGCGGCGGTGCCGGTGCCGGTGGGCGGCCAGACAATGGGCGGATGCTGCCAGAGCATGCGGGGTTTCTCGCCGGTGAGCAGGCAGCGTTGGAGGAGGGCGGCGGCGATCAGCGCCGCCGCGCGGGCGTCGGTGTGCGGGTTCTCGCGATAGGCGACGAGGCAGTTGGCGTGGTCGGCCATGCGTCGGGTGAAATTGGCGTGCAGATCGAACACGCCGAAGATGGGGACGTTTTTGAGGCCGGGGAGGCGGCGCATCCGTTCGAGCAGTTCGCCCTCCACGTCCGGGAAGGATTGGGAAACCATCGCGCCGTGCAGCACGAGGAAGACGGCGTCCACGCCGGTCTGAAGCGCGGCGGTGGCGCGCTTGGAGAACTCGTTCCAAAAGGCATTGACGACTTCATCCTCGACGATGGCGCTTGGGGAGGCGCGAAAATCAATGGTGGGCAGGACTTCCCACTGGTAGGTGCGGGCCATCTCGAGCACGCCGCCCAGCGGTGAACTGTCGCCAATGCAGGGAAGCAGGTCGTCGCCGCGGGCGATGGCGAAGTCCTCGGCACACGTGGAGCCGTCGAGAAACGTGTGGGTTTCGTGGAAGAGACCGGCGATCAGGACTCGATGAGCCATGGAGGGAGTATGGCGTTTGCGCGGAAATCTTCAACAGTAACGCTGCACGGTTGCATCCGGGATTTGCTTAAAGCCGGGAATTCCCGTCTGCTGGAACGGATGATTGCTCGCGTAACGTTGGAAATCGCCCTCCGGAAGGAGTTCGATTATGTCGTTCCGCCTGAACTGGAGGCCGAGGTGACCGTGGGGACGCGGGTGAAAATTCCCTTTGGTCCGCGGCAGGTTACGGGGTGCGTGACGGCGCTGGTGGAGCATTCGCCGCATACGAACCTGCGGTCCATCCTGCGGGTGGTGGGAGCGCCATCGCTCGTGACGCCGCGGGTGTTGCAACTGGCCCGGTGGATTGCGGATTACTACTGCTGTCCGCCGGAGATTGCGCTGAAGAGCGTCCTGCCCGAGGCGGTGCGGAAGGAGAAGTCGGGCTGGCGTGAGCGATTGATGGTGCGATTGACGACTCCTCCGGGCGAGGTGCCCAAGCTGACGGGGCGCCAGGAGGAAGTGCTGGCGTTGCTGCGGGCGAAGGGTGAGATGGCGTTGCAGGAGTTGCTGGCGGCGGCGGGGACGACGGGGGAGACATTGCGGCGACTGGAGGACAAGGGGATGGTGACGATCGCCGCCGAGGTGTCGGAGCGCGATCCCTACGCGAATGAGCAGATTCTGCCGACGCAGGCGCTGGCGTTGAACCCGGAGCAGGTCCGGGCGCTGGCGGCCATCCTGCCGGCGATGGATCGGACACGGTCGGCGCAGGCGGAAGGTGAGGGAGCGAAGGGCGGGGAGAGCAGCGGTGCGCCGGTCTTCCTGCTGCACGGGGTGACGGGAAGCGGCAAGACGGAGGTATATTTGCAGGCGATTGCCCATGCGCTGGAGCAGGGCCGGGGGGCCATCGTGCTGGTGCCGGAGATTTCGCTGACACCGCAGACGGTGGAGCGTTTCAAGGCGCGTTTCAGCTCGGGGCCGTTGCGGACGTTGGTGGCGGTTTTGCACAGCCACCTTTCCGCCGGGGAGCGGCACGATGAATGGCACAAGATCCGGCAGGGCCGGGCGCGGATTGTGATTGGCGCGCGGTCGGCGATTTTTGCACCGGTGGAGCCGCTGGGGTTGGTGATCGTGGACGAGGAGCACGAGCATTCGTACAAGCAGGAGGAGGCACCGCGTTATCATGCGCGGGATGTGGCCGTGGTCCGGGGGCGGATGGAAAATGCGGTGGTGGTGCTGGGTTCGGCGACTCCGTCGATGGAAAGCTATTTCAACACCAAGAACGGGAAGTACACCCTGCTGGAGATGCCGACGCGGGCGGATCACAAGAAGATGCCGATTGTGCGGGTGGTGGACATGCGACAGGCGGCGCGGGGGGAGAAGGGGGTGCCGATTTTTTCCCCGCAGTTGAAGGAGGCAATCACCCAGCGGTTGGAGCGGGCGGAGCAGACGATGCTGTTCCTGAACCGGCGGGGTTATTCGAGTTCGTTGCAGTGTCCAAAATGCGGTTATGTGGCGCAGTGCCCGAATTGCAGCGTGTCGCTGACGTTTCACCGCAAGGACGACAAGCTGGCGTGCCATGTGTGCGGGCACACGGCGAAGGTGCCGGCGGTCTGTCCGGAGGCGAAGTGCCGGAATCCGGCGATCCGGTATGCGGGGATGGGGACGGAGCGGGTGGAGGAGACGCTGGGGAAGCTGTTTCCGCAGGCGCGGATTCAGCGGATGGATTCGGATTTGATGAAGCGGAAGAATGATTACCGGCGGGCGTTGGGCGACTTCAAGACGGGGAAGATCGACATCCTGATCGGCACGCAAATGATCGCGAAGGGTTTGCACTTCGAGAATGTCACGCTGGTCGGGGTGATCTATGCGGATCTGAGTTTGCACATGCCGGATTTTCGGGCGGGAGAACGGACGTTTCAACTGCTCACCCAAGTGGCGGGCCGGGCGGGGCGGGGCGATGTGGAGGGCGAGGTTTTTGTGCAGGCTTTCACGCCGTTTCATCCGGCGATCCAGTATGCGCGGCGGCATGACTTTGGCGGGTTTTACGAACAGGAGATCGAGTTCCGGACGCAGTTGAAGTATCCGCCGCTCAGCCGGGTGGCGCTGTTGACGTTGAAGGGGCGAAACGAGGAGAAGGTGCAGTTCTCGGCGGAGTATCTGAAGACGGAGGTGGAGAAGGTGGCGGGGGGATTGAAGGAGTTGATCATCGCCGGTCCGGCGCCGGCGCCGCTGGTGCGGGCGGAGGGCTTTTACCGGTTTCAGGTGATGGTGCGGACGCCGCAGATGACGCAGCTAAGCCGCCGGCTGGCGGCATTGGTCGCGGCGTTGAAGCTTCCGGACGATGTCACGCTGGTGGTGGACATTGATCCGGTGAACCTCGC
>CAZUUP010000335.1:0-2156 GCA_964623105.1 uncultured Akkermansia sp. | reverse complement strand
AAGCCGGGGGGCATTACTTCCGCATGCCTTTGACCAGGGAGACCAGACCGGCGAGTTGCTCGTCGTTCAGTTTGTCGGCGAAGGGAGGCATCTGCTGCCGGCCCGCTTTGTCGCGCCTTCCCTCGGAGATTTGCTGGCGAATTTCAGCGTCGGGAATCCGGCTTTGGGTCAAGTCTTTGACGCCAAGTTTGCGGGCGGCCGGGGTGCGTGCCCGGCCGTCGGGTCCGTGGCACGGGGCGCACAGGGAGAGGTAAAGGCTCTTGTGCGCATCGGCTTCGGCGCCCGGCGCAATGGTGGCTGCGAGCGCGAAACAAGGGATGAAAAGAGCCCGGCGCAGCGCTGCCCAAAGCCGGGCTGTGACGGAATCCGACCGTGAAACAAACCGGCGGTTGTTGCCGGTTGGCGGCGGGGAAATCACGCGATGATTTCCTGGACCACGCGGCCGCCTTCAATGCCGGTGAGGCGGGAGACGCGGCCGCCGTGGGTGAATTTGAGTTCGTCGTGGTTCAGGCCCAACTGGTGAAGGATGGTGGCGTGGAGGTCGCGGAAATGGACCTTGCCATCGACGGCCTGCGCGCCGGTGTCGTCGGTGCGCCCGTGGGTGATGCCGCGCTTGATGCCGCCGCCGGCGAGCCAGAAGGTAAAACCGCGGACGCCGTGGCCGGTGCTGTCCTTGCCGTCGCCGGGAGTAAGGCCGGGGCGTCCGAACTCGCCGCCCCAGATGACGAGCGTGTCGTCGAGCAGGCCGCGTTGGTCGAGATCGTCGAGCAGGGCGGCAATCGGGGCGTCGGTGGCGAAGCAGTTGGCGGTGAGGTCGCGGCGGTGGTCGGTGTGTTGATCCCAACTGCCGTGATGGACCTCGATGAAGCGGACGCCGGCCTCGGCAAAGCGCCGGGCCAGCAGGCATTGGCGGCCGAAGTCCGACGCGTGGCAGGTGCCGGTGGTCTTGGTGAAACCGACGCGGTAGCGCTCGAGGGTGGCCTTGGATTCGGTGCTGATGTCGAGCAGTGCGGGGGCGGCGGATTGCATGCGGAAACCGAGTTCCATGGACTGGATGACGCCTTCGAGCGCCGTGTCTTCGGGGCGCTGGGCGAGATGGGCGCGGTTCATGGCCTGGACGAGGTCGAGTTGCCGGCGTTTGGCAGCGAGCGGCAGGTGATCGCTCGCGATGTTGGCGATGGTGGCGCGGGACATGTCCTCGCTGTTGATGCCGATGGGCGTGCCTTCGTAAATGGGCGGGAGGAAGGCGCTGGAATAGACCGAAGGCTTGGCGGTGTTGAGGCTGATGAAGCCGGGGAGGTTTTGGTTTTCAGTGCCCAAACCGTAGGCGACCCAGGAGCCCATGCTGGGGCTGGGGCGGAGTTTTTCGCCGGTGTGCAACTGGAGGAAGGATTGCGCGTGGTTGCCGGTGTCGGCGTGCATGCCTTTGAGCACGCAGAGTTTGTCGATGTGCCGGGCGGTCTCGGGAAGCAGTTCGGAAACCCAGCCGCCGCTGTCGCCGTGCTGCTGAAATTTGAAGACTGAGCCGGGGTGCGCCTTGCTGCCGGTCTGAGGTTTGTAATCGAAGGTGTCGAGTTGCGCGGGGCCGCCGGCCATGCAGAGGAAGATCACGCGGCGCGCGCGGGCGGGGAGGCGGGGCGGGCGGGCGATGAGGCTCGGGGTCGAGGCGGCCTGGCTTTGCTGCGCGCAGAGGCCGCGCAGGGCGAGCCAACCGAAGCCGCAAGAGGCCAGCTTCAACATTTCCCGGCGGGAGGCGTGGATCATAAGTGTTCGACAGGTGGCGATGTTATTGCGGGTAGTGTGACGCCGTCGCGGCGGCGATTAATCGACAAAACGAAATTCGTTGCTGACGAGCAGCTCCTGGCAAAAGAGGGCCCAGACGGCGGTCGGGGTTTGGTCGGGGGCGTTGGCCGAGCGGAGGTCTGTGGCGGCTTCGCGGAGGAGGGCGGTGGCGCGATCGAGTTCGGACGGGGTGGGTTCGCGGCGGTGGGCGAATTCGTAGGCGCGGCGGACGCGGGCGCGGTCGTCATCGGCGGCGGAACCGTCGAGCACGCGGGCGGCGAGATGGCGGGATTGGGCGACGAGGAAGCGGAGGAGAGCGAGGGGAAGGGGCGCGGTGCGAGGCGCTGAGATTTGGGGCTGAGGTTGGCGGGACG
>CAZUUP010000334.1:0-6856 GCA_964623105.1 uncultured Akkermansia sp. | reverse complement strand
CGCAACGACGCGCTCCCATTGGCAGCGTGATGGAAGAATTTTGTCTCACACCCGCAGCGATCGGGGGGGCTTCTGAACGGTTGCGTGGCGGGAGGAAAAGTTCATGATTTGTGGCGAACCAAATTTTTCGTGAACAATCGATTTTTGTGGGAAGCACTATTGCGAGATGGCGGACCGGAACGGGGAGGTTGGGAGTATGAGTGACGCCAATTCAAACGCACCCATCCGGCGGGTCTTCATTGCCGGGGCGGGGATCATGGGGGGCGGCATCGCCCAGGTGGCGGCGGCGGCGGGGTTGGCGGTGACGTTGTATGATGTCAGCGCGGACGCGGTGCGTCGCTCACTGGAGAAGGTGCGCTGGTCGCTGGGGAAGCTGCATGCCAAGGGGCAACTGACCGAGCCAGTCGAGGCGGTTTTGGCGCGGGTACGGTCGGCGACGGACCTGGCGGCGGCGGCGGACGCGGAGTTGGTGATTGAGGCGGTGCCGGAACGGGAGGAGTTGAAGCGGGAACTGTTCAGACGGTTGGATGTGATTTGTCCAGCCGGGGTGATTTTCGCGTCGAACACGTCGGCCATTCCAATCACGCGGCTGGCGGAGGCGACGGGCCGGGCGGCGGAGTTCTGCGGGCTGCATTTTTTCAATCCGGTGCCGATGCTGGCGTTGGTGGAGGTGGTTCGTGGTGCGGCCACGAGCGGGGCGACAATTGAGCGGGTGATGGGGTTTGCGCGGCAACTGGGCAAGGAACCGGTGCTGGTGCAGCGGGACCAGACGGGCTTCATCGTGAACCGGATTCTTGGGGCTGCGATTGGCGAGGCGGTGCGCATACTGGAATCCGGCCAGGCGAGCGCCGCGGATATCGACAAGGCGATGCGCCTGGGGTGCGCGTGGAAGATGGGGCCGCTGGAGACGGCGGATCTGGCGGGGTTGGATGTGCTGCTGCACATGTATGAGGCCATGCAGCAGTACGAGGCCAATCCGGTGCTGGCGCCGCCCGCGGAGCTGAAGAGGCTGGTGGCGGCGGGGCGGTTGGGGCGGAAAAGCGGGGGCGGGTTTTACCCGGCACCGAGTCCGGGGGCGTGAAGTGTCTGCCAGACAGCCGATGAAAACTCCGCGTGATGCCAAACTATGCTCGGTCCCCGACGCGCTGGCGCTGATCCGGGACGGGCAGACGGTTGTGTTCACGGGGTTTTGCGGCGCGATGCACGCGGAGGCGCTGTCAAAGGGGTTGGGCAAGTATTTTCGGGAACATGGGCGACCGCGCGACCTGACGTTGTTGTATGCCGCCGGGCAGGGGAACTGGGCGGACCGGGGATTGGAGCACATCGCGTTCGAAGGGTTGTTGCGCCGGGTGATTGGCGGACATTACGCGGCGTGCAAGAGCATCGGGCGGCTGGTGTTTGAGGAGAAGATCGAGGGTTACAATCTGCCGCAGGGGGTGCTGGCACAGTTGTTTCGCGACATTGCGGCGGGGCGACCAGGTTGCATCACGCACATCGGCTTGGACACGTTTGTGGACCCGGAGCAGGGCGGTGGGCGGCTGAACCGGCGCTCGCAGGAGACGTTGGTGGAGCGCGTGCAACTGGGGGGACGCACGTGGCTTTGGTACAAGGCGTTTCCGATTCACGTGGCGTTGATTCGGGCGTGGGCGGCGGATCCGCTGGGGAACCTGGTGTGCGACAACGAGGCGGTGGTCACCGAGGTGCTGCCGGCGGCGCAGGCGGCGCACAATTGCGGCGGGGTGGTGATCGCGCAGGTGCGGGAGCTGTTGGACCGGCCGGCGCCGCCGCATTCGGTGCGGGTGCCCGGCATGTTGGTAGATCGCATCGTGCTGGCGGGGGCGGGGGAGCATCCGCAGACGTTTGGCGGGGACTTCGAGCCGGCCTTTGTGACGGCGGCGCCTTCGCTGGAACCGACGCCGTTGCGGGAGCCGCTGCCGTTGGACGAACGGCGGATCATTGCGGCGCGGGCGTGTGACGAGTTGCGGCCGGGTTTCATCGTGAATCTCGGGGTGGGCATTCCGGAGGGGGTGGCGCAGATCGCGGCGGAGCGGGGTCTGCTGGATCGGATGACGTTGACGGTGGAGGCGGGGGTGATTGGCGGGCGGCCCGCGGGCGGGCTGTCGTTTGGCGCGTCGGTGCATCCGCACGCGATCATTGACCAGCCGGCAATGTTTGATTTTTACGACGGCCGGGGGCTGGATTTTGCGGCGTTGGGATGCGCACAGGTGGATGCGGTGGGGAACGTGAATGTGTCGAAGTTTGGCTCGCGGTTGGCGGGAGTGGGCGGGTTTATCAACATCACGCAGACGGCGCGGCGGCTGGTGTTTTGCGGGACGTTCACCGCGGGCGGGCTGGAGGTGGCGGTGGAGGCGGGGCGGTTGCGGATTGTGAAGGAGGGTTCGGTGCGGAAGTTTCTGGCGGACGTGGAGCAGATTTCGTTCAGCGCTCGGCGGGCGCGGGAGGTGGGGCAGGAGGTTTTGTATGTGACGGAGCGCGCGGTTTTGCGCATGACCGGGGCGGGCTTGGAACTGACGGAGGTGGCGCCGGGCATCGACGTCGAGCGCGACGTGCTGGCGCAGATGGCGTTTCGACCGATCATCAACAATTTGAAAACCATGCCGGCGCACGTCTTTGCGCCCGGCGTCGGCAGCGGGAAGGAACAGTGACATGAATCGTATCTGCATCGTGGCGGCGCGGCGGACGCCGCAGGGGAAGTTTCTCGGGGCGCTGGCCAAATATTCCGCGCTGCAACTGGGTGCGGTGGCCGCGCGGGCGGCCTTGGCGGAGGTGGGGGCGGACAGCGTTGACCTGACGATCGTGGGGCATTGCCTCGCGCCGGAGTATAATATTGCGCGGCAGATTGCGCGGGAGGTCGGGGTTGCGGAGGATTCGCCGGGATATTCGGTGAACATGGCGTGTGCTTCAGGCATGAAGGCGGTGATGCTGGCCGCGGATGCGATCCGGTTGGGGCAGGCGGGGGTTGTGCTCGCGGGCGGGACGGAATCGATGAGTGGTGCGCCGCATTTGCTGGAACGGGGTCGCACGGGGACGAAGCTGGGGCATCTGGAGGTGCGGGACACCTTGCTGGATGCGCTGGCCGATCTGCAACTCAAGGAGGCGATGGGGGTGACGGCGGAACGGCTGGCGGAGCAGTTCGAGATCAACCGCGCGCAGCAGGATGAGTATGCCTGCCGCAGCCATCAGCGGGCGGTGGCGGCGCAGGAGGGCGGGGTGTTTGACGCGGAGCTGGCTCCGCTGCCCGAACTGGCGAGGGATGAGCAGCCGCGGCGGGACAGCACGGTCGAGAAGCTGGCGACGTTGAAGCCGGCGTTCAAGAGTGGTGGCACGGTGACCCCGGGAAATGCTTCTAGCATCAATGACGGCGCGGCGATGCTGGTGCTGTGCAGCGAGGAGACGGCCGCGCGACGTGGGTGGAAGCCACTGGCATTGCTGGAGGCTTCGGCGCAGGTGGGGTGCGATCCGCGCATCATGGGCATCGGTCCGGTTCCGGCCACGGTGAAATTGTGCGCACAGGCGGGGCTGGCGCTGGGTGATTTTGACGCGATCGAGATTAACGAGGCGTTTGCCGCGCAGGCGCTGGCGTGTCTGCAGGGACTGAAGCTGGCGCACGACGACGCGCGTTTCAACCGGCATGGCAGCGGGATTTCATTGGGGCATCCAATTGGGGCGACGGGGGCGCGGTTGCTGGTTCATCTGGCGCATTTGACGGCGCGGGGGGAGTCGCGACGGTCGCTGGCGTCGGTGTGTGTCGGTGGCGGGCAGGGGGTGGCGTGTGCGGTGGGGGCGGTGGGGTGAGGAGGCCGTGGCCGGTAACGGCTGTCCCATCCGGGATGGCGTCTGCGAAAGTCACGGCCCGTCAACGGTGCGGGACGGAATCCTCGATGGTGACGATGTGGACGGGATTGATGGTGTGCGTGATTCCCTTGCGGTCGATGACGACGATCACCTTGGGGTGTAGGGCGATGAAATCCTCGTGGGGCACGGTGAACTTGCGGCCGTTGGAAAGGTGCAAGCTGAACGGATGGAAGTTGTCGTGCAACCGCTGGCGAATCTGGTCGATGATCATTGAGGCAAGCTAGGTTTGGGACACGATGGGTTCAACCCAAATCCGACACCCAAATCCGGCGCCGTTTGTCGCGGTGTCACGGCGCCACGGCCCGTGCATCTCGGAGTGGGTGGCGGGGGCCAAGTTCCTCGCGAGGCGGGTTGTAGCCAACGTTCCGGTCTGCTTTGGACTTGCCCGAGGAGGAGACCGTGCACCGACGCGGTGGGGTGAGACGGGGGGCGGGAGGGACGGGGTGACGGAGAGGAGGGGCGACGGGGTGGGGTGGGGAGTTCGTAAGGCTTCTGTCGTCCCTGCGGGACTGGGTTGGGGATGGGTGGAATCCCAGTGCTGAAGCACTGGGCTATTGTCGGGCGTCCCTGCGGGACTTGGGGGAAGGGGTTGGGTAATCCGCGTTTTCGTGTTGGTGGTTGCGGGGGGCGAGAGAGTGTCGTGGGGGACGGGAGACGGGGTTTGATCCGCCTCCTTACGTCGGCGGCTACGGGGGCGGGAAGGTATTTTGACTTTTGCGGGGGTGATCCATAGCTTGCGGCGGCATGGAATCTTTGCACGCGCCGTGGCGCATCGAGTACATTCTCCGGCCGAAGGGGGCGGAGGGGCGGGAGTCTGTGTTCACGCGGATCGCGCAGTCGTCGGATGACGTGGCGAACCTGGTGATTTACCGGGGGAAGACCTGTTTTTCGTTGTTGAATTCGTATCCGTACAACGGGGGGCATGTGCTGGTGTGTCCGTATCGGGAGGTGCCGGATTTCGCGGCGTTGACGGAGGAGGAGAAGCTGGAGTTGATGAACCAGACGGACCGGTGCATCGCGGCGCTGAAGGAGACGATGAAGCCGCAGGGTTTCAATGTGGGGGTGAATTTGGGGCAGGTGGCGGGGGCGGGGATCGTGGAGCATCTGCATCTGCACATTGTGCCGCGGTGGAACGGGGACACGAATTTCATGCCGGTGACGGGGGCGACGACGATCCTGCCGGAGGCGCTGGCGGAGGTGGCGGCGCGGTTGCGGGCGGTGTTGAACCGGTGAACGGGTAAGGCGGATGGATGGTGTGGAAGCGAGTGAACGCGGGCGATGAACGATTTTTATGACGACGGAAACGCTGCATTTTGACAACGCGCGGCTGGCGCAACAATTGTTCAACAACGATCCGCGCAATTTGCAGCGGCTGGAGGAGTTGCTGGATGTGGTGGCGACGTCGCGGGAGGGGTGGATCAAGCTGGAGGGAACGGCGGCAAACGTGGAGCTGGCGAAGCAGTTGTTCGCGCAACTGGAGGCTTCGATCCGGGCGGGGACGGTGATTCACACGCGGGAGTTTTTGCAGGCGGTGGCGATTGTGAAGGACGAGGGGATCGCGGCGCTGAAGGGGTTGCATGGGGACCGGGTGCAGACTTCGACGAAGAAGGGGCATGTGGTGCCGAAAACGACGGGGCAGAAGAAGTATCTGGAGGCGATCCGGGGGCATGATGTGACGTTTGGGATCGGGCCGGCGGGGACGGGGAAGACGTATCTGGCGATGGCGATGGCGGTGTCCACGTTGCGGGAGGGGAAGGTGGGGCGGATTGTGCTGACGCGGCCGGCGGTGGAGGCGGGGGAGGCGCTGGGTTTTCTGCCGGGGGATCTGCATGAGAAGCTGGCGCCGTATCTGCGGCCGTTGCATGACGCGTTGATGGACATGTTGCCGGCGGACGAGATCCAGCGGCACATGGAGCGGGGAAGCATCGAGATTGCGCCGCTGGCGTACATGCGGGGGCGGACGTTGAACAATGCGTTCATCATCCTGGACGAGGCGCAGAACACGACGCCGGAGCAGATGTTCATGTTTCTGACCCGGCTGGGGTTTAATTCGAAAGCGGTGGTGACGGGTGATCCGACGCAGGTGGATCTGCCGCCAAGCAAGCGGTCGGGGTTGATCGAGGCGGCGCAGGCGTTGCGGCGGGTGGAGGGTGTGGGGTTGGTGGAGTTTCAGAAGCGCGACGTGGTGCGGCATCCGCTGGTGCAGCGGATCATCGCGGCGTACGAGGAGCATCGGGCGGCGTGAAGGCGAGGACGGTGGTGGTGGTGAACCGGCAGCGGGTGCGGCGCGTGGATACGCGGTGGTTGCAGGGTTGCGCGGTGGCGTTGCTGGAGGGGTTGCTGGGGCTGGAGGAGTATGAGCTGGGGGTGCAGTTGGTGGGAGCGGGTGAGATGGCGCGGGTGAACGAGGGTTTTCTGGGACACCGTGGTTCGACGGATGTGATCACGTTTTCGCATGCGGAGGCGGGGGAGGAGCGGTTGCACGGGGAACTGTTCATCAGCGTGGCGGATGCGGTGGCGCAGGCGGAGGAGTGGGGGACGACGTGGCAGGCGGAGGTGGTGCGTTAGCTGGTGCATGGGGTGCTGCATCTGCGGGGCTACGATGATCTGGAGGCGGGGCGGCGGCGGGTGATGAAGCGGGTGGAAAACCGGCTGGTGGGGCGGTTGGCCAAGCGCTTTGCCTTGAGCAAGCTGGAGCGCGAACCTAGGGTCGGAGGATGAAGCAGAGTTTTTGGAGCGAGTGGCGCGGTAATTTCCTGACGGGGCTGGCGGTGGTGCTGCCGTCGGTGATCTCGGTGGCGGTGCTGATCTGGCTGTTCCGCAACGTGGCGTCGATCACGGATTTGTTGCTGGTGTTCCTGCCACGGAAGGTGACGCATGAGAACGGCGGGGTGGGGCCGATGTACTGGTATTGGAGCCTGTTTTCGTTCGCGCTGGCGCTGGTGATGATCGGGGTGGCGGGGCGGGCGGCGCGGCATTA
>CAZUUP010000333.1:3503-6861 GCA_964623105.1 uncultured Akkermansia sp. | reverse complement strand
CGCGGCTCCCACGGAGACTGAAACGACACCATCCGAACCGATTGAAACAACGGGCGGTGCCGGGGGTTGAGATTGCCGCAACTCTTCGTTCTGACAAATGGAGCGCTGAACGTTGACCCACTGATTCCCAATTGCTTCACCCGGCGATTCTGCTAGTTACAGCCGCAGGAAACGCACATGAATGTAAATCTCGCCTACGGCCAGGGCCATCTGCCCATCGAAGTCCCCGCGGATCGCACCACGGTGATCGTCCCCTCGCACAAGCCGGGGCTGCCTGATGAAAAGGCCGCCGTGCTGAACGCGGTCCAGAGCCCCATCGGCGCGCGCCCGCTGCGCGAGCAGATCAAGCGCGGCGACCGCGTCTGCATCACGTTCACCGACATCACCCGCGCCACGCCGAACGACCGCATCATCCCGTGGCTGCTGGAACATCTGGCGGATGTCCCGCGCGAGAACATCACGCTCCTGAACTCCCTCGGCACGCATCGCCCGAACACCCGCGCCGAACTGGAGAAAATGCTCACCCCCGCCGTCGTCCGCGACTACCGCATCGTGGACAACGAGCCCGAAAACGACTCCGCCCACGTGCAGTTCGGCACGACCCGCGACGGCACGCCCGCCCTCATCAGTCGTCATCTTGCCGAGGCGGATGTGCGCATCATCACCGGCTTCATCGAACCGCATTTCTTCGCCGGCTTCAGCGGCGGGCCGAAGGGCATCATGCCGGGCGTGGCGGCGTTGCGGACGGTGATGAGCAACCACGGCGCGGCCAACATCGGGCATCCCAACTCCGCCTTTGGCATCACCGAGGGCAACCCCATCTGGGAGGAAATGCGCGACATCGCCCTGCGCGTGGGCAAGACCTTCCTGCTCAACGTCACACTCAACGAAACCCGCGCCATCACCGGCGCGTTCGCGGGCGATCTCCTCGGCGCGCACAAGGTCGGCATCGAGTTTGTGCGCAAGGCCGCGATGCAACGTGTCAAGGCGCCCTTCGAGATTGTGGTCACGACCAACAGCGGCTACCCGCTCGACATGAATCTCTACCAGGGCGTGAAGGGCATGAGCGCCGCCGCGCGCATCGTGCAACCCGGCGGCACCATCATCCTCGCCTGCGAATGCCGCGAAGGCGTGCCCGCCAACAGTCCGCTGGACAAACTGCTACGCAGCGCCGGCAGCACCGAGGAAATCCTGACCATGCTCGCGACCCCGGGGTTCGTCCGGCCGGAGCAATGGCAGGCGCAAATCCAGGCCCTGATCCAGCGGAAAGCCGAAGTGCTCGTCCACAGCTCGCTGCCGGACGAAGTTCTCCGCCGCTGCCACCTCACTCCTTGCCCTGACATTGGCGCCGCCATCACCGAGCGGCTGGCCCGTTTGGGGCCCGAGGCTCGCGTCGCGGTGCTGCCACAGGGGCCGTTGACCATTCCGTATCTCGCCTGAGGGCGGCGACGCTGCCAGGCCCTCGCGTTCGCGCCGGGCGCACTGCGGCATTTTCATCGCTGCCGCAAAGCGGGGGGAATCGGGAACGTTCTCCCCGCCGTTGAACGGGAGGCGGAGTGCAGCCGCGACTGGTCCGCGACACCGCCGCGCTCCGGTTCTGAGTTCTCGCTGTGTCCCGCTCCCGCCGGACGAGGGAAAGGCTCAGGGGAAATCGCTTTGCCTCGCGTGCGGGCGCCCTCCGCCGTGTCACCGCGGTGGCTGCGCCTCTTTCGCCGCCGCCTTGCTGCGCTGGAAGTCCGCGATGGCCAGCCCGAGGTTTTTCCCGACGGCGCGGTAGCCCTCGGTGTTGCTGTTCTGATAGTTCCAGATCGTCTCGAGACACACGCTCACGGTGTGCGGATTGCCGTTCATGCAGCCCCAGTTGCCGCTGATGTTGCGCCACAACGGATGATAGCTGGCACCGGTGATCTTGGCCTGGTTGCTCATCGGAATGAGCGGCTTGATCTTGCTGATGCGCCCGTAAGCGAGCTGGATGAAGCGGTCGCGCAGCGAGATCATCGGCTCTTTCAGCAACTCGTTGCCCAGGGTGAAGAAGAATGTGGGATCACCCGGCCCGGGATTGTGGAGATCGACGAAGAGGTCGAAACGCCCGTCCTTGATGAATGCCCGCAACTGCTTTTGCGCGGCGGCCACTTCCGGATAGATCGGCTGGTCGTCCCAGTCGCGATTGTGGTCGCGCGGGTTGGCTTCCTTGCCGCCGTTGCCGGTGGCGACGTTGTCCACGTCCATGATGGGCACGATGAAAATCTCGGCGTGCTGGCGCAGCCATTGCGCGTCGGCGTCGGCGCTGACGAGCCACTCGACGAGGCCGCGGGCGACCCAGCTCGAGCCGCTTTCCCACGCGTGCTGGCGGGCGTGAATCCAGATGCCGGGCGGCACGGCGTTGGTGGTTTCGCTCACGCGCAGGCCGCGCACGGGACGGCCCTCGCGGGTGCGGGCGAGGTCGAAGGGCCGGGCGGCGGGCAGTGCTTTCGCGGCCAGCGCGAGCAGGTCGTCCGTGTCGCGCGGGGTGAACGGCGGTCCCCAGGCGACCCACAGCGGGCCGCCGTCGCCGGAGATTTCGTATTGGATGCGGCCGGCATCGCGTTTTCCGGGCGCGGTGTGACGCCATGTTTTGCCGTCGGTTGAAAATGTCGCGCGCTCCGGCATGGCCCAGTAGGCGGCGAGAGGTTTGCCGGTGTTCTTGCCGTTGTTGCGCGAGGGGAGGTTGCTGCCGGCGAGGTCGAGGGTGAGGCGCTCGTTTTGCGCGAGGCCATCGACGCGCAGATACCACCAGCACGGCCAGCCCCGCTCTGGATCGCCGCCGGGCATGAAGCGGATGATGCGCGCGGCCTGATCGATGGACTCGACGCGGGCCGAGCCGCCCTCGAAATCAGTGGAGACGCGCAGATCGGCGGCGGAGAGATGGCCGCAAAGAACGCAAAGAGACGCAAAGAGGGGGAGGAGCTTTTTCATGGGGAAGAATGTGGATGAGACGCGAGGTGGGCGGCTGGACGGGCGGCGTGAGTGCCCTGTGTAAAGAGCGTAGCCGCCGAAGAACGTAGCGCGACATTCCAATGTCGAGTGCGGAGGGGTCCGTGAGATCGGCTGTTCTCGACATCGGAATGTCGAGCTACTGGTTTGCCTAAGGTTGCACTGAAGCAACCGGTGTCGGGGGATTTTTTCATACCGTTGCCGCCGGCTCAGGTAGCTCGACATTCCAATGTCGAGTGCGGAGGGGTCCGTGAGATCGGCGTTTCTCGACATCGGAATGTCGAGCTACTGGTTTGCCAAAGGTTGCACTGAGGCAACCGGCGTCGGGGAATTTTTTCATACCGTTGCCGCCGGCTCAGGTAGCTCGACATTCCAATGTCGAGTG
>CAZUUP010000333.1:0-3403 GCA_964623105.1 uncultured Akkermansia sp. | reverse complement strand
TTCTCGACATCGGAATGTCGAGCTACTGGTTTGCCGATGGTTGCAGTGAAGCAACCGGTGTCGGGGGATTTTTTCATTCGAGCACTGAACGCCGCGCGACGGATTTACTTTGGCCACTCGCCATTCGTTATCGGCCGCGTCTCCAGTTTCGCGGGGTCGATGACGACGTGTTTAACCTTCTGGCGTTTCCAGGTGTACGTGGTGTGGATGAGGCCGTCGCGGGTCTGGATGATGGCGGGATAGCTGTATTCGCCGGGGGTGTCTTCGAGGACGAGCGCGGCGTTCCAGGTCCGGCCGTCGGGGCTGACGGCGAGGTTCAGCGGGGAGCGGCCTTTGGCGGTGTGGTTGTAGATGAGGAGGTGGCGGCCGTCCGTGAGCGTGACGGCGTCGGTGCCGGAGTTGGGGTTGGGCAAATCCAGCAGCGTGGTCGGCGTCCAGGTGCGGCCGCTGTCGGCGGAGGTGGTGGTGAAGAGTTTGCCGGAGCGCGTGCGGCCGAGCGCCATGAGTTGGTCGCCGCCGAGTTGCAGGATGCTAGGCTGGATGGCGGCCGGGCTGTTCGTGGGCTGCGGCACGGTGATGAACTGCCACGTTTTGCCGTTGTCGGTGCTGCGCTCAAAGTGAATCTGCCACGAGGGCGGAGGTTTCAATCCCTCCGCGCTACTGCCGGAGAGGAGGGTGCCGTCGGCGAGTTGCACGGGCTTGTTTTTCACGGGGCCGAGGATTTTGTCGGGCAGGCGTGTGGCGTCGCTCCAGGTCTGGCCGGCGTCGGTGCTGGCGCGGAGCATGCCCCACCAGGTGCTGGGCGAGGGGCCGACTTTGTAGAAGAGGAGGAGCGCGCCGTCGCGGGGTTGGAAGAGGACGGGGTTCCAGCAGGGGTGGCGTTTGCCGTCGGCTTGCACGCCGTTGGCGACTTCGACGGGGGCGGTCCATTTGCCCGCGGCGAGGCGTGCGGACCAGATGCCGACATCGCTGCGGCCTTCGGCGGTGCCACCGAACCAAGCGGCGACGAGCATGCCATTGGTGGTCTCGGCGAGGGTGGTGGCGTGGCAACTGGCGAAGGGTGCGGTGTCGTAGATGAACTCGGTTTTGAGCACGCCGGCCGGGGGCGGCGAGGCTTTGGTCCAGTTCCACGAGGTAAGTTCGTGCTGGCCGTTGAGCTTGCGCCAGACGACGGCTTCGGCGGTGCGCGCGGTGTCGGTGGCGTCGGTGACGTGGAGCGCGAGGCGATAGTTCATGCCGGCGACGACTTGGCGCGCGGCATGGTCGAGGCTGACGAGCTTGAGTTTGGGGTCGTGGGCGGTGACGGCGAATTTGGCGGCGGCGAGGGCATCAGGGTCGGTCACAGCGACGGGGCTGTAACCGCCGACAAGTTGGGCGGCGAGTGAGGAGAGAAAGGACATGGTGAGGAGCGTGAGAGTGAGGAGGGTTTTCATGGGAGGGATGATTACAGAATGATGGGGTACAAAATGATGGGAAGGAAAGAGGGGAAAGGTTGCGGACGAGCGGACGGGCGGATGACATCCATTGGGCTGCGAGACGCGGTGGGTAGGGCGCGTCTGTCCCCAGCGCGCCGCGGGTCGTGTGTGCGCGCAACCGGCGCGCTGGGGACAGGTGCACCCGACCAGCGATGGCTGCGGATTGGTGGCATTTCCGAATCGCATTCATTTCCCGAACCGGTCGGCCAGTTGGCGGTAGTCGGCATAGATGGGGGCGAAGGCGCGGGCGTGCTTGGGCCTCACGATGATCTCGCCTTTGCGTGTGACCATTTTTTTGATGGCCGTTGCGGCGTCGGGAAAGGCGCGGGCGGCGAGCGCGCCGAGGATGGCGGCACCGAGCGCGGGGCCTTGTTTCGAGGGCGGGATGACAATGGGTTCACCGAGGGCGTCGGCGCAGAGCTGGAGGAAGAGCGGGTTGTTTTGCGGGAGGCCACCGGTGGCGACGAAGCGGCGCACGGGCACGCCGCCTTCGCGCAAGGTATCCACGATCCAGCGCAGGCCGCAGGCGCTGGCTTCGAGCACGGCGCGGAAAATATGCTCGGGGCCGTGGTGCAACGTGAGGCCGGTGAACGCGCCGGTGAGCGCGCCATTCATCAGCGGCGTGCGGCAGCCATTGAACCAATCGACGCAGCGCACACCCTCGGCACCGTGCGGCAGCGCGGCGGCGCGCGCGGTCAAGGCCGTGAAATCACGCGCGCCGAGCAGGCGGCGGGTCCAGTCGAACGCGTCGCCCACGGCGGCCTGGCCGGTTTCGTAGCCGTGGAAGCCGGGGAGAATGCCGTCCTGCACGACGCCCGCGACGCCGGGGACGAGCCGGGCGGCGGTCGAGTTGAGCATGTGGCAACTGCTCGTGCCCATGACCATCACGAGCGTGTCGGGTTCCGCCGCGCCCGCGCCGGGCACGCCCGCGTGGGCATCAATGATGGCGGCGCTGACGGGCGTGGCAGCACGCAGGCCGAGCGTCTTCGCCATCGCCGCGGTGAGCGTGCCCGCGGCCTCGCCGGGCGCGAGGAAACGGCCGGGCATTTTTTCGGCGACCACATTTTCGAGCTGCGGATGCAACGCGCGGAAAAAGGCGGGCGAAGGAAAACCGTGCTCGCGGCTCCACATGGCCTTGTAGCCGGCCTGACACGTCGAGCGCGGCAGCGACGTGGCCTCGCCGCCGACGAGCTGCCACACGAACCAGTCGCCGGCCTCGAGCCAGACCTCGGTGGCGGCGAAGACGCGCGGGGCGTGTTCGAGGGTTTCGAGCATTTTCGGAAAGAACCATTCGAGGCCGATGATGCCGCCGTAGCGCGCGAGCCAGGGTTCGTTGCGCTCGCGCGCGACGGCGTTGATGCGGTCGGTCTGCGCCTGCGCGCCGTGGTGTTTCCAAAGCTTGGGCCACGCGAGGGGTTCGCGCGCCCACTTGGGAACGCAGCAGAGCGGCGTGCCGTCGCGCAGCGCGGGGAGCATCGTGCAACTCGTGAAGTCCACGCCGAGGCCGATGACGGCGTCGCCGTCCGCGCCCGCCTGACGCAGCGCGGCGCGGGTGGCCTTGGCGGCGGAGTCGAGCCAGTCGAGCGGATGCTGGAGGGCATAGTGCGGCGGCAGTTTCTTCGTCGAACCGGGGAGCGTGTGGATGATCTGGCCGTGCGCGTATTTGGAGACGGCGGAGGCGCGCTCGCAGCCGTGCAGGTCCACGAGCAGGGCGCGGACGGATTCGGTGCCGAAGTCGAGGCCGAGTGAGAGTGGGGACATAGCGGCAGAAAAATGGGGGCAGAAAATGTTTTTGGAAAGAGCGGGAATTCGGGGTTTTGTTGCCCAGCACGTCGCGACGGACGTCAACTCAATCACCGGAGATGGTAGCGGGTTCAGCGCGAGCGCGGGTTTTTCAAATAGTAAAACCGCCCATCCTCCGCGCCGCC
>CAZUUP010000332.1:3617-6862 GCA_964623105.1 uncultured Akkermansia sp. | reverse complement strand
GAGCAGGTGCTCTGGGCGCGGCTCGAGGAACTCATTGAGAAGAAATGAAGAATGCGAACGTGTCCGTGGATGTGGACCTGACGCTGCTCGATCACAACGGCCTTCTGCTCGACGGCGCCAAACCCGCACTCCAAGCCCTCCATGCCGCCGGCTGTCATCTTGTTCTTTGGAGCACCGGCGGGGCTGAGTATGCGCGAGCCGTTGCCGTACGTTACAAGCTGACCGAGCTGTTCGAGGGTTTCGTTGCGAAACCAGACATTGTGATTGATGACACGCTTTCCTCCACACGGGCACCGTTTTCCTACAACGTGCATGAGGAACGATCGTGGGAGAGTTTGGCGGAGAAGATCATTGAGAAACATGTGGATTGAAACCCGGCCTGCGACGGGAACCATTCTTACCAGCATGTCACTTCGCCCAATTGGACGGTTCGCCGAACTTTGCCGACATGGCGGCATTCATCCGTCCCATGCGCGAGCATTCCGAGCAGGTGCCGCGCGCGTGGCAGGAGCAGGTGATTAAGAGGAAATACGGTAACGCATTGTCGCCTGACAGACGGCGCTTCAATTACGAAGGAGGAGTTCCAATGGGTAACAGCCACGCAACCCGTGTGGCCCCTGCTTGGTCTGGCAATCGCACTCATGTTTCTGACTGGCTGCGCCGGCGGGGGACAGCCATACGAATTGACCTATGAAGTTCGCCGTTCGCTTTCCCACCCTATTCCGTTCGAAGGCAATCTCGAGGCGGTAACTCAGCACGGCATGAACGGAACTCACTTGAAGGCAGACAAGTGAAGGGTCACCGATGGCTACACGGTGTTGGAAGAGGGTGGTTTGATTTACGAAGACTCCCGACGCGCCATAGTCATCAAGCCGGCGGGGGAGCCTGCCCAGGTATTTGTCCTGGCGATTCCGTTCATGCCCAAGACCGCCGATTGGTCCGAATGGCGGAAGCCCGACTACGCGGATGCCACGCCCTTGCCGGAGTTACGCTTCATGCACGGACGACGCCCGAAGACGGACATACTTCCGGTTCCCGAGAACTACTTTGAGATGCGCTACAAATTGGCCCGGTGGGATTTCCAACCCAACCCGCCTAACCAAAGCAACCATGACTAGCCGTTCAGCGGATAACGCATCGCGCTCCGGGTTCGCCCTGCCGGCTGCGTTCCTCGGGTTGACGCCCGCCCAACGTCTCGCCGGCGTTGCGAAGGTGGACATCCCGTACCGCGCGGCGGGCAAGTTCACGTTCGTGGCCGGCTACACCAACGGCTATCTCTTCTACCTGCCCACCGAGGCGCAGCGGAAGAACACGGGCTACGCGCAGGAGGGCTGCGACTGCCGCGTGGCCCCCGAGGGGCAGATGCGGTGTTGGAGAAACGGGCAAAGTAGCTCGACATTCCAATGTCGAGACTCCGACAACCCCCGAACCCGACCGGCGACAGAGTCCGAAACTGACCGTGAAGTAACGAAGAACAGCCGAAGACGCGACATTGGAATGTCGAGCTACGCTGCCCGCGACACGACCGCCGATAGAGGCCGAATTCAAACGGGAAGTAACGGAGCATAGCCGAAGACTCGACATTGGAATGTCGAGCTACGTTGACTGATGAAGAAGCTTGCGCCGCCAACCAGCATCCCGGAGCAACCCGTTTTTCGCGGGGTTGACGTGGAGGAGCTATGGCCGGTGCCGGGCTATCGGCGGAATCTGCCGCATCTGCGCATAGAAGGCGCGACTTACTTCGTGACCTTCCGGCTCGCTGATTCCATCCCCGAGTCTATTGCCCAGCAGTGGCACGAAGCGCGGGAGTTTTGGTTGCGGGCCCATGGGCTTGACCCGGCGTGGGCGGAGTTGGATCCCAAACGGTGGAACGATGCCTACCAAGCCATCTCCGTCGGCGAACGCCGCGCCTTCGAGCGGGAGCAGCAACGGCAGTTCTTGGTCGGGACAAGTGTCACGGCAGTTGTCTGCTGGCAAAGGCCCACGGCATCGTCGCGCAGGCGATGGAGTTCTTCCACGGCCAGCGCGTCTGGACAGGCGACTATGTGGTGATGCCCAATCATGCGCATGTGCTGGTGCAGCCGTTTCCCGGCGTGCAACTCGAAGAGTGGTTGTATTCCGTCAAGCGTTTCACGAGCACGGAGATGGGCAAGGATGCTGGCTTGAACGCAGACGCGCTGATGCGGCAAGGCCACCTGTGGCAGACGGAGTCTTTCGACCGGATTGTGCGCGACGTCGAGGAGCTGGCGCGCACCCGGCGATACATCGCCAATAATCCAGCGAAGCTGCGGCCCGGCACTTTCGCCCTGAAGCAGATGCACTGGCTGGACGAGTATGCGGCGCAAAGGTAGCTCGACATTCCAATGTCGAGTCGCAGGGCAATGCGCATGAGACGATCCCGCTATTCGCGACGGGGTAATCTCGACATCGGAATGTCGAGCTACCTGAGGCGGGCTGGACGAGTTCGCGGCGCGAAGGTAGCTCGACATTCCAATGTCGAGTCGAAGGGCAACGCGCATGAGACGATCTCGCTATTCGCGATGGGGGAATCTCGACATTGGAATGTCGAGCTACCTGGGGCCAGATTTCATTCGCCCTGCGCCGCCGGGTGTTCGACACTCCCGACATGTCCGACGACCTCAACCACCTTTATCAGGAAGTCATGTTGGTGCTCGCGCTGTGGGCGCAACTGTGGGAAGTGAAAAAACGAATAATGGTATGAAAACTCTGTTACTTGCGGGCAGCGTCCTGTTGTCCGTCTTGCCGCCCAGACTGCGCGCGGCGGAACCCGCCACCAACTCACTCAAAGGCGCCGTCTCTCCAACAGCGATCCCGCTTATCAAGAAGGCCGTGCTGGCCGGCGGTGGGGAGACCAACTTGCTTGGCTATTTCACCTTCAAGGACAGCGTGCTGATCGGGGACAAAGACACGGGCTTTGGCGCGAAACGCGAGAGTGTGCTGGATGCGCCGCGGCATTGGTGGCTCAAGTCGCCTGCCGGTTACACCGAGCGCAAGGACGAGCCGGCGCTCTTTCTGGTCTGGGCGTGGACGCTGCGCGCGCTCACCGATCCTGGCTCGACGATCGAGACTGTGCCGGACGTGAAGGATGGCGACGCTGAACTCTGGGGCTTGCGTGTCAGTGGCAGCGTGCAGCCCGCGATGGTGCTCTATTTCACCCGCGCAACGGACTTGCTCGCGCGGATTGACTGGCGCGCGGACATCCATCGCTTCTCGGATTGGAAGAC
>CAZUUP010000332.1:0-3517 GCA_964623105.1 uncultured Akkermansia sp. | reverse complement strand
CCGCCGCGTTCCTCGTCGAGGATGGCCGACCGCGCGCGGAGATCGTCATTGCGGAGCAGGCCACGCGCTCGCAGCGGCTCGCGGCGCACGAGCTGCGGAGCACCGTGGAGAAAATCACCGGCGCGCGGCTGCCCATCGTCACGTCACCGCACGCGGGCGTCGTGCATGTGTTCGTCGGGCGCAGCGCGCACACGGACGCGCTGAAGGTCACGGCGGGCGATTTGCAGGCCGGAGCCTATCGCATGGTCAGCGGCGAGGACTGGCTGGTGCTGCTCGGTCAGGACACGGTGTTCACCCCCATCGAACCGTGGGCGAAGGGGAACTCGCAGATCGTGGACGGCAGCGCGCAGCGCGAGTGGAATAAAATCACCGGCGCACTGTGGGGCATGCCGAATCTGCTGATCTACAAGGATCGCACTTTCATCCCGGGCGACACCGGCCTGCCCGACGCGGCAGTTTCCGCGACCAAGCTGAAACCCATCGAAATCTGGGCGCAGGACGAGCGTGGTTCGTTCAATGCCGTGTGCGGTTTTCTCATGCGGCTCGGCGTGCGTTGGTATCTGCCGGGTGAACTGGGCGAGGTGCTGCCCGCGACGAAAACCATCGCGCTGCCGAAACTCGACGAAACCGTGCGACCCGATTTTTCCCTCCGCCGTTTCAACGTCCGCTTCGCCACCCACGGCGAAGCAATGGTGCGCTGGGCGATGCGCCTTGGCTTGCGCGATCCCTATGGCATCGAGGCCGCGCACGGCATGGACACGATGACGGATCACGCGGAAGTCTTCGCGGCGCATCCCGACTGGTATGCGCTCTACGGCGGCCAACGGCGCTACCAGCGCGGCGCGAACAACCACCTTTGCTACTCGAACGAGGAGCTGGTCGCCGAGACCGTGCGCTACGTCCGCGCGCTGTTCGATCATTATAAAATGGACATGGTCTCCGTGATGCCGCCGGACGGTTACGTCGCGATCTGCCAGTGTCCGCTGTGCGCGGGAAAGGATTCGCCGGAGCGCGACAACCGCGGCCTCGCGTCGGATTACATCTGGGGTTTCGTGAACCGCGTCGCGAAGGAAGTGCGCCGGACGCATCCCGACAAGAAAGTGATGAACTGCGCCTACGGCATCTATTCGCTGCCGCCGCTGAAGATCGAGAAGCTGGAGCCGAATGTCGTCGTGAGCGTCGTGGGCGGTCGCCGGCCGATGAACAACCTGCCCGCGCAACTGGAGGAGTGCCGCAAGCTGCGCGAGAGCTGGGTGGCGAAGACCGCAAATCCGATCATCATTTTCGAGAACTACCCGTTCACCGATCGCGGCTGGTATCTGCCAGCGTTCACGCCGCATTCGCTCGGCGCGAGCATCAATGCGACCAAGGGCATCTCGCAGGGCGAGGACATCTGGTTGAGCATCCGGCCCGAGGTCGCGAAGCAGGACCTGGGCTTCAATCACTTCCCGATCTACTTCACGCAGCGCCTGTATTGGGGCGGCAAGAACGCGAACGTGGACGCGCTGTTCCGCGAATACGTGCGCCTGTTCTACGGCCCCGCGGCGGCGGAAATGAACGCGTTCTTCGACTATTGCGAGGCGCACTGGCAGGCGATGGAGAAGGACAAGGAGAAGGCCGACAACGCGCTCGCGCTGTTTGAAAAGGCGAAGGCGAAGGCCGATCCGGCGGGCGTGTTCGGCAAGCGGCTCGCGTTGATCGATGACTTCCTCAAGGGCCTGCGGAACAAGAGCGCGCAGCTCGGCAAGGTGCGCGGCCCGCTGCCGGTGCTGCGGCTCGTCGGCCCGCCGCGCGAGCCGATCGTGATTGATGGGAAGCTCGACGAGGACGCGTGGGTGAACGCCTACCCGAGCGCGACCGTGCGCCTGCGCGAGCTGCAGACGGGACGCCAGCCGATCTTCGGCACGACGGTCAAGGCGGCGTGGCGCGGCAACGATCTCTACTTCGCCATCCGCTGCGACGAGCATCCCGGCGAGAAGCTGAACATCGGCACGACGAAGAAAGACGACAGCGCGCTGTGGTATGGCGACGCGGTCGAGGTGCTGATCGAGACGGAGGCGCACTCGTATTATCAGATCGCCGTCAGCCCCAGCGGCGCGGTGTGCGATCTGGATCGTGGCGTCGAGCGCGCGAAGTGGTTCACCTGGGATGCGAAGGCCGAGGTCGCGACGCGCATCGCGGACGACCACTGGATCATCGAGATGAAGCTGCCGATCTGGCCGGACGAAAACGATCCGCTGAACCAGATCGTCGGCCATCATCCCACGCGCAGCCTGCCGTGGCACATCAACGTCTGCCGCCAGCGCATCCGCGACGACGGCGCGGAATACTCGGCCTTCTCGCCGACCGGCACCGACGGCTTCCACGAGGTGATGAAGTTCGCGACCTTCTTCGACGGCAACAGCTTCGTGTTCGACCACGGCCCGCCGGACGATGACTTCCTCGAAGCCCTGCGCCTCGCCGGCGAGTTCGCGCGCACCGGCAAACGCGCCGAAGCCCTCGCGGCCTACCTCGCCGCTGCGGACCGCAAATGCACCGACGTGCAAAAATCCCACGCGCTCGAACTCGCCGCGGCGTCCGCACGCGGCCAGCGCCAGTCCGACCTCGCCGCGCAGCTCATCGCGCGCATCCCGATCCCCGCCGCACAAAAGGCCGCGCAGATGCAGCATCAGCTCGAGCAAGCCAAGGCCCCGCAGCTTCTCGCGCAGTTCGCAGACGAGGACTTCGGCAAGTGGCCGTTCTGGAAACGCGGCGACGGCTACTTCGCCCGCGGCCGCGCGCACGTCCTCGCGAAGTCCGGCCCCGCCGCCGAGGCCGATCTCACCCACGCGCTCGAATGGACCAGCGACGCCCGCCTCCGTGACGACATCCTCCTGAGCCTCGCGCAGAACAGCGCCGGCAACCTCCACGACGACGACCGCGCCCTCGCGCGTTACCGGCAGATCGTCGAGAACGTGAAGCAACCCGGCGCCGCCACGCAGTTTTACGCGCTGCACGGCATCGCGGGCCTCCTCGCGAAACGTGGAAAATTCGACGACGCCCTGGCGACCTTGTGCCGCGTCGATCCCGCGAAACAGCAGGGCTTCTGGGGCACGCAGTTCCTCCTCTGGCAGGCGGAGACGCTGCAAGCCGCGAGCCGCCACGGCGAGGCAAGGGCGGCCTACGAGCGCCTGGCGGCCGACCCATCCAGCGACGCGCGTCTGCGGAAAATCGCGGAGTCTGCGCTCGCCAAGCTGCCGCCCAAAAAGTGATCTCGCTCGCCGTTCAGCCTCCGTTGTCGGTTCGCCGCCCCACCAAATGAATCGTTCCTGCCCGCTCTCCTCGCGGACGGATGGCTGACGTTTTGTCTCCTGCGTGCGGCCGTGATTCAAACTGCCGCTGCGGACGACTCCATCACCTGGCTCGTCAACTACGACGCGAAATCGCTGCCGCAGGATTGCCATCCTGCGCACTATTTCCTTCGGCCCGCTGCTGCAAACGTGGTCGCACGACGGCGGGAAAACCTGGAGCAAACTCA
>CAZUUP010000331.1:0-6866 GCA_964623105.1 uncultured Akkermansia sp. | reverse complement strand
CCGGCGCGGACGCGAGCTGCTCCTCGATGGCATGGATGGTTTCGAGGAAGACTTTCTCCAGCTCTTCCGGCGTGGGTTCCCGCGTCGCCGCGGTGGTGGCTGAGGCTTCGCCCGCAACCGCCTCGGCTGGTGGAGCGGTCCGGGGTTTGCGCTGCAACTCTCCCACCGGCGCAGGCTCGACGCCCGCCTGCCCGAGAATCGCGTCGTACAGGCGCTGATACTCCGGGTCGTAGCGGTAACGAGTTGCGCCCCGCAGCGGTTCGGGAACACACGAGGCGTCCTCGTCACGAACCACCAGCGGGATGAACTTGGTGTTGCGGCTGCGCGCGTCGTACAACTCTTGGGTGATGATCGCCCCCTCCCAATCCACGCCCTTGCCTTTGCCCGGAACCTCCTTGCCCCGAAAGCGGCGGTAGTAGGTCTCAGTGCAAACGCAAATCACATGCGTGGCCCGCTCCAGGCCATTCAGCATCCACCGCGGCCACGTCTCCGGCGGCGAGCCGTTCACGTATTGATCGAGGATGGTTTCGCATCCATCGGTGCGCAGCCGCTGCGACAACTCCAGCACCCGCGCCCGATGCGCCTCTGAATCGTGACTGTAGCTGATGAAGACGATGGGTTTTTCCATGGCAATGGGTGGTTCAGTCCTTCTGCTTCCCGCGCAAATACCCCTCCTCCCGCAGAATCTCGCGGATAAGTTCGCGGATTTTCGGACGAGAAATATCTTCCGCCTCTACGGGCTCCAAAACCCGGTCGCCTCCGCTCAATCCTTCCACAATCTCCCTGGAGAATCTCAACACCCCCGCATACACGTCGTGCTGCCGATTCCGCGGCTTGACCAACTCGACATGATCGTCATGGCAGGGAATGCACCGACACGCCGGCAATTGCGGGTCGGCGGAGGTCGGCGGAACCACCATTATTTTCGGCCCCAAACGACCGAGCCAATGATGTCGTTTCATGCCAATCCCCTCAGCGTAAGCCTCGACCCGCACTCCGGTTTTCCGGTGCCACTCTACGAACTGGCGGTGCAGTTGGTCCAAATGCCTCTGCCCGGTTGCCATTTCGCCAATGTAATCCGGAGTTTGCAATAGGACGGCGAGTCGTTGCACCGTCTGCGCCACCTCGCTCCCGCGGTGAGGAGTTCCGCAGAACACGATTCCCGCCACCTGCTGGACCAACCCGCTCCATCGCACATCCCCCGCGGTCAGCGCCTGGACGACAATCTCTTTCACCATCAGCCCGCCCATGCTGTGAGCGATGAATATCAACGGGCGCCGTCCCAGCCCACCAGTCGTCAGCTTGTGGGCCAGATTTTTGGCCCGATCCTCAATCGGCAGACCGTCCACCCCAAACCACGGCACCACCCCAGCCTCATACCCCAGCGACCAGACGGCGCAGTCCGGCAAGTCCTTTCCAAGTTCCTCCGGCCAAAAGAAATGCCCGGCCTCACCCTCGCGCCCGTGCCTCCAGGTCGAATGCGAACCACCACCCAATCCATGAACAAAAACAATGTCCGCCTCGCTTTCCGGGCCGCCCCCGTGCGAAATGAAGTGGAGTCCGGTCGTGTCGGGATTCATTGCGGGCATGCCGGGCTGTTGTGTGGGGAGCGCAATCATCCACCAGTTGGAGCGTCGGGAAGGTACCGGCCCCTGCCGCCGGTTGGCAAGTCTCCAAATTGCTGTTCCAGACTGCTTCGCTCGGTACTTCCCGCGACCCCATCCGGGATGTTAGCGTCACTCCCACATGTCCGCTCAACCCCTCGAAACCATCGCCCTGCGCCTCCGCGACAATGACGACGTCGTCGTCCTCAAACGCCCCCTGAAAGCCGGCACCGAGTTCACCCTTGGCCACCGCACCTTCACCGCCCCGCGCACCATTCCCGCCGGCCACAAAATCGCCGTCCGCGACCTTCCCGCCGACGCCCCCATCCGCAAATACGGACAGACCATCGGCTTCGCCTCCGTCCCCATCGCCACTGGCGACCACGTCCACACCCACAACGTCGCTTTGCGCGATTTCGCCCGCGATTACGCCTACTGCGCCGACGCCCGCCCCCTCACGCCCCATCCCGCATCCGCCAGCCGCACCTTCCCCGGGTTCGCCCGCCCCAATGGCTCCGTCGGCACGCGCAACTATCTCGCCATCATTTCCACCGTCAATTGCTCCGCCTCCGTCTCCAACTACGTCCGCGACTATTTCCGCACCCCCGCCTTCCAGCGCGACTTTCCGAACGTGGACGGCGTCATCGCCTTCACACACAAGACCGGCTGCGCCTACGATCCGGGCGAGCCCCAGCAACTCCTCCGCCGCGTCCTGGCCGGCATCGCGCGCCACCCCAACATCGGCGGCTACGTCATGATCGGCCTCGGTTGCGAAGTGAACCAGCTCCAGGAAGTCCGCAAACAATTCGCCCTCGACGCCGTCCGCCCCGGCGACGCCGCCCCCATCTTCCTCAACATCCAGAGCGAAGGCGGCACCCGCAAAACCGTCGAGGCTGGCATCGCCGCCGCCGCCAAACTCCTGCCCCAGCTCAATGCCCATCGCCGCACCCCTCAACCGCTGGGCCAGATCATCCTCGCCGAAAACTGTGGCGGCTCCGACGGCAACAGCGGCATCACCGCCAACCCCGCCCTCGGCGTCGCCTCCGACGAACTCGTCCGCTTCGGCGGCACCTCCGTCCTCGCCGAAACCCCCGAAATCTACGGTGCCGAACATCTCCTCACCCGCCGTGCCATCACCCGTGAAGTCGGCGAGAAACTTGTCGAACTCATCCACTGGTGGGAAGCCCACGCCCGCCTCCATAACGCCACCATCGACAATAATCCCTCCTTCGGAAACAAGGAAGGCGGCCTCACCACCATCTACGAGAAGAGCCTCGGTGCCGTCGCCAAAGGCGGCCAGGCCCCGCTCACGGCTGTTTATCGCTACGCCGAGCCCATTACCGCCAAAGGCTTTTGCTTCATGGACACCCCCGGCTTTGATCCCGTCAGCATGACCGGCCTGATCGCTGGCGGCTGCAACGTCGGCGTCTTTACCACGGGTCGCGGCAGCGTTTACGGCTGCAAACCCTCCCCCTGCCTCAAGATCGCCACCAACACGCCCCTCTACGAACGCATGGAGGAAGACATGGACATCAACGCCGGCACCATTCTCGAAGGCAAGGAAACCGTCGAACAGGTCGGCCACCGAATCTTCGAGAAAATCGTCAGCGTTGCCGGCGGCGAGAAAACCAAGAGCGAACTCGCCGGTCTCGGCGACGAAGAATTTGCCCCCTGGATTCTCGGCCCGACCTTCTGATTCCCGTCACCCTCCCACCCGCATCCCCGCCACTCGCGTCGGGCAACTCAGCAAATACCGCCCGCACGTGACGAACAGCGTTCGCCGATCCGCCCCGCCAAACGTACAATTCGTCAGCGTGTCCTCCGGCGTCTCGACGAACGCCAGCAACTTCCCCGTCGGCGAAATCACATGGATGCCCGGCCGCGTGTCCAGCGTTTCGCTCGTTCCACGCGTCTTGTGCAACCCCGCCGCCACATACAGATTCCCCGCCTCATCGATGCACAAACCATCCCCGCCGCGCCCCGGCGAAAAATTGTACACCACCCGCATGTTCTCCAACGAGCCGTCCGCCCGCACATCATAAACCCGGATCAACCGCGCCCGCCCCGCCCGGCCATCCGACTCAATCAGGTAGAGCAACTTCCCCCCCACCGACACATCGATCCCGTTCGGCATATCAATCTCCGGCGCCGCCAGCACCCGCGCCAACCGCCCGTCCGGATCAATCCGATACACCGCATTCACATTCCCCTTTGCCGGATCAACATTCGCCAGCCGCGACGTGAAATAAATCCGGCCGGCCCCATCAACGGACAAATCATTCGGCGCTCCCAGCGGATGCGCGCCAAAGGACTCGGCCAGCACCGTCACCGCGCCCGTCCGCAAATCCGTCCGCGTCACCCGCCCGTCATCCTTTGTTCCGCTTTCGCAAACCACCAACCGCCCCTCCGCGTCAAAAACCATCCCATTGGCCCCGTTGCTCTTTTCGCGAAACACCGTCAACCGCCGCTCCCGCACCTCCCACCGCAAAATGTGCCCCTGCGCATGATTGGTGAAATAAACGCTCCCCGCTCCATCCCACGCCGGGCCCTCCGTGAACACCTTCCCCTCGACCCGGGCCTCGATTTTCAACTCCCCCAAAAACTCCTTCGTCGCCAACCCTTCATACCGCGCCACCCGCCCCGCCTCCGCCCCGCGCGCAGCCACCCGACCGACCACCGCACCCGCCGTCAACCCCAACCCCGCCCCAATCCACCGACGTCGGCTCCACCCCGCCGCCTTCGCCCCGCCAGTCCGATGCAATCCATTCATCCCCCATCGACCTTCCCTCCCGCCCCTCCATTCACCCGGCCTGCTCAGCGTCATTGGACCTTGCAGTTTCCCTTGAGCTTTCTCCTTTGAGCTTTGAGCTTTCTCCTTTCCGTCCACGTTCCAAAAACCCGTTGACACCCCGCCCATCACATATCATCCTATCCGCATTCGTTGATAAAACGAATCTCATTCAGAGTGGCTGAGGGACTGGCCCTATGACGCCACGGCAACCAGTCGGGGAACGCTGCCCCGATGTTTAGGTGCCAATTCCAGTTCGCGGCGGGTGTCGCGAAGAAAAATGAGAAGAGTGCGCGAGCTGGTTCCCCTCTTCCCAACCCTGATGAGCCGGGGTTTTTATCCCCGTCCACAGCGCATCGGAAAGATCTATGGAAAAGCACGAAGGTTTCATGAAGGCGTTGAAGTGCCGCGAGTGCGGCCGCGAATACCCCCTCGCCGCCACCCACGTCTGCGAGTTCGACTTCGGCCCGCTCGAAGTCGCCTACGATTACGAACGCGTCAAGAAAACCCTGACCCGCAGCCTCATCCAGTCGCGTCCCCAGACCATGTGGCGCTACCGGGAACTCCTGCCCATCGCGGGCGAACCCACCGTCGGCACCCAGGTCGGCTTCACCCCGCTCGTGAAGGCCGACCGTCTCGCCCGCCGCCTCGGCATCCGCGAACTCTGGATCAAGAACGACACCGTCAACTACCCCACCCTCTCCTTCAAGGACCGCGTCGTCAGCGTCGCCCTCAGCCGCGCCCGCGAACTTGGCTTCAAGGTCGTCGCCTGCGCCTCCACCGGCAACCTCGCCAACTCGGTTGCCGCCAACGCCGCCGCCGCCGGCCTCAAGGCCTACGTCTTCATCCCCTCGGACCTCGAGCAGAGCAAGATCGTCAATTCGCAGGTCTATGGGGCCAACGTCATCGGCATCAAGGGCCATTACGACGAAGTCAACCGCCTCTGCGCCGAGATCGCCGGCAAGTTCGGCTGGGCCTTCGTCAACGTCAACATGCGCCCCTACTACGCCGAAGGCTCCAAGAGCATGGGCTTCGAAATCATGGAGCAACTCGGCTGGCAGGTCCCCCGCCACACCGTCGTCTGCATGGCCTCCGGTTCCCTCCTCACCAAGATTTACAAGAGCTACCAGGAAATGACCAAGCTCGGCCTCGTTCCCGAGACCAAGTTCCACGTCCACGGCGCCCAGGCCACCGGTTGCTCCCCCATCACCACCGCCCAGAAGGCCGGCCTCGACTTCTTCAAGCCGGTCAAGCCCAACACCATTGCCAAGTCCCTCGCCATCGGCACCCCTGCGGACGGCTTCTACGCCCTGCGCGCCATGAAGGAAACCGCCAGCAACAGCGATGACGTCACCGACGACGAAATCCGCGAAGGCATCAAACTCCTCGCCGAATGCGAGGGCATCTTCGCCGAGACCGCTGGCGGCGTCACCGTCGGCGTCGCCAAGAAACTCATTGCCTCCGGTCGCATCCCCGCGAATGATTCCGCCGTTCTGTGCATCACCGGCAACGGCCTGAAAACCCTCGATGCCGTGGTTGGCCATGTCGGACGCCTCCGCGAAATCCGGCCCAACCTGCGCGAATTCGAAACCCTGTTGCACTCCGAAACCGAAGTCACCCAAAGCCATTGATTCTATGCCGAAACTCGTCCGCATCCCCACCCCGCTTCGAAAGTTGACCAACGGCGATGACGTCGTTGAGGTCAACGCCGCCAACATCAGCGATGCCTTTGGCGAACTCGAATCCCGCTACCCCGGCATCAAGGAACGCCTCCTCGACGAGGACGGCCAGGTCCGTCGCTTCGTCAACGTTTACGTCAACGAGGAAGACATCCGCTTCCTCGACAGCCAGAAGACCCCGCTCAAAGACGGTGACGAAATTAGCATCATCCCTGCCATCGCCGGCGGCTGACCCAAAAAACCTTCCCATGGCCACCTCAAAAAAATCCCCCAAGGCAAAAGCCGCCGCCCGTACCGCTCCGGCCAAAGGTGCCCGGCGCTTCTGGTTGATGTATCCGCCGAAGCTCATCACCACCCCCGTCATCTGGCAGCTCGCCCAAAAGTTCCCCGTCATCACCAACGTCCGCCAGGCCAGCGTCACGGACGAAATCGGCGTCGTCTGCCTTGAACTCTCCGGTCCCCCCGACGCCGTCGAACAAGCCGTCCAATGGCTTGAAAAAACCGGCGTCAAAGTCGAACCCGTCGAAATCGGCGTCATCGAAAGCTGATTCGCCACCGCGCCCCACCAGAACCGGATTAAGGTGGGGCGCGTCTGTCCCCAGCGCGCCGCCTCATTGCTGTCGGCAGCGAAACCTTCCCTCCCCTCAGCCTCGTCGTCGCCCCTTCCCCAAGCCCCGCCCCCGTTTCCAGTCCGCCCCCCGCCTCTGCCCCGCAGCTTCCTGTTGCTAAACCCGCACCATAAAGCCTACCTTCCCTCCGGTCGGGCGATTGGCGCAGTGGCTAGCGCGTCTGCTT
>CAZUUP010000330.1:0-6867 GCA_964623105.1 uncultured Akkermansia sp. | reverse complement strand
GCATGAGTTGATGATGCAAATCCCGCTGCTGTTCCGGCAGCCCGGCCAGATTCCGGCGGGCCGGACGAACAACTTTCTCGTGAGCAACTACGACTTCCTGCCGAGCGTGCTGGGCTACCTCGGTCTTGCGGACAAAATGCCGGCGAAACCGAAATCGCCCGGGCGCGACTTCTCCGCTGTGCTGCGCGGCGGGACGATTCCGTGGGACAACACGGTCTTTTACGAGATGGAGGGCACGCGCGCGATTCGCACGGACGATTGGAAATACGTCGCGCGGCATCCCGCCGGGCCGTTTGAGCTGTATGACATGCGGCGCGACCCGCAGGAGCGCTTCAATTTGTTCGGCCAGCCCGGCGTGGACGCAAAACGAACCGCCGAACTGCGCCGTCAACTAGACGAGTTCTTCAGCACCTACGCCGACCCGCATTACGACGTGTGGAAAGGCGGCCGCTCGAAGGCGAGGCGGCTCGTGGAGTGACGCGGTGCCGGCGACTTGCAGTCGCCGTCCGTGGGGAGCAGCAGTTCGAGAGCGGTTCGCCGAGTCCACCCGCAAGACGGCGGCTGCAAGCCGCCGGCACTGGTTCACGGGCGGAGCCGCAGCCGCACGGCGGCATTGCAATCCCGCCCGCCCGCCGGAACACTTCGCCCGCTGCCGTGTCGCACTGTTGAACATGTTGAATTCCTCCCCCACCGCATCTGCTTCAGCTCCGGCTGGCTCCCGGCTCCCCTCCCAGCATATCCGGGCACTGGTGGACAACGTCTCGCTCGCGTTCATCGGCAAGGAGCAGGTGGTGGCGCATGCGGTGCTGGCGCTGGTGGCGGGCGGGCATGTCCTGATCGAGGATGTGCCCGGGCTGGGCAAGACCTTGCTGGCCAAGGCCCTGGCCCGCTCGCTGGCCGCCGACTTCAAGCGCATCCAGTTCACCGCCGACTTGCTGCCCTCGGACATCACCGGGGTCACCACCTTCGCGCCGGACCGGCATGAGTTTTTGTTCCGGCGCGGACCGGTGTTCACCAATGTGTTGCTCGCGGATGAGATCAACCGCGCCACGCCGCGCACCCAGTCCGCGCTGCTGGAGGCGATGGAGGAGCAGAGCGTGACCGTGGATGGGCAACGCCATGCGCTGGAATGGCCGTTCTTCGTGCTGGCCACGCAGAATCCCGTCGAGCTGGAAGGCACTTACCCGCTGCCCTTCGCGCAGATGGACCGGTTCATGATCCGCCTGAGCATCGGCTATCTGGACCGGGCGCTGGAGATGAAGCTGCTCCAGATGCAGCAGCACGACGACCCGTTGGCCCGGCTGGCGACCGTGTTGAATCCCGAATCACTGGCGCAGGTGCACGCCGCCGTGCGGGCGGTGACGGTGGAGACCTCGCTGCTGGGCTACTTGGTGGACATCGTCCATGCCACCCGCGTGGCGGACAGTTTGGAATATGGGGCCAGCCCGCGCGGCAGCCTGGACGTCCAGCGCTTCAGCCAGGCGCTGGCCCTGCTGGCCGGCCGCGCCTACGTCCTGCCCGATGACATCAAGCAAGCCGCCCGGCTCGTGCTGCCGCACCGGCTGATCGTGCGCAAGGGCACCCGGGCGGTGACGGCCACCGCGCGTTCGGTGATTGACCATCTCATCGAGTCTGTGCCGGTGCCGGTGTAGGCCGAATTGCCGGAGTGGCCGCCACCTTTGCAGTCAGATTTCAACCGGGCGGATCTTGCCCCTGCCCCGGAGCGCGGGTCTGCGACCCGCGCTCCGCCGGCTCCGGGGGCAGGGGCAAGCTGCATCCATTTCAACCCGCCCTGAATGACCCGGATTGGCTGGCCGTCCGCGGATGCACACATGAACCGCCCTTTTCTCCGCTCGTGGCTGCTGGTCGTTGCCATTGCCGTCGCTGTGCATGCCGACCATCCGCAGCCGACCGGGCATTCCGTTCACGGCGAGGCTTACAATGAGGGGCCGCGCCAGAAGGCCCAGCTCATGCCGGGCATGGGCGGTGTTCATTTCCCCATCGAGTCGAAGCAGGCCCTCGCGCAGAAGTTTTTCAATCAGGGCATCGGCCAGCTCCACGGCTTCTTCTATTTCGAGGCGGAGCGGTCCTTCCGGCAGGTCGCCGCCCTCGATCCGTTTTGCGCGAGCGCCTACTGGGGCATGGCGATGGCGAACGTCAACAACGCCAAGCGCGCCAGGGAGTTTATCAAGACGGCCGAGAAGTATCAGGGCGGCGCGAGCCCGCGCGAGCAGCGGTGGATCACGGCCCTCGCCAACTATTACCGCGACGAGAAGAAGGACGAGAAGGAGCGCCGCAAGGAGTATCAGAAGGCCATGCAGCAGTTGGTGAAGGATTACCCGGATGATCTCGAAGCCAAGGCGCATCTGGCGTTCCAGCTCTGGTTCGACAGCAGCAAGGGCGTCCCCTACGGAGAAAAGAAGAACGTGGACGGGCTGCTGGATGCCATCCTCGCCGTGAACCCGTTGCATCCGGCGAATCACTACCGCATCCACCTGTGGGACGAGGGCCAGCGCGCGACGAACGCCCTGGTGTCCGCGTCCAACGACGGTTTCTCCGCCCCCGGCATCGCGCACATGTGGCACATGAGCGGGCACACCTACTCCGCGCTCAAGCGCTATTCGGACGCCGCCTGGCAGCAGGAGGCGAGCGCCCGGGTGGACCACGCCTACATGATGAACAACCGCGTGCTGCCGGATCAGATCCACAACTTCGCGCACAACAACGAGTGGTTGATCCGCGACCTGAACCACATCGGCGCGGTGCGGCGCGCGGTGGATCTGGCGCTGAACATGATCGAGCTGCCGCGCCATCCGAAGTTCAACACGCACACCCGGGGCAGCGCCAACTACGGATACCAGCGCCTGCTCGAAACCCTCGTCCGCTACGAACTGTGGGATGAGCTGCTGACGCTGGGCGGCTCCACTTATCTCCAGCCCACGGAGAGCAACGATCACGAGGCCCGCCGCTTTCACGCGTTGGGACTGGCCGCGTTGCACACGGGGGACATCACGGGCGGAAAAAATCAAATTGCCGCCCTCGAAAACCTCGCCCGGAAAGTCACACCCAAGCCGGCCACCAATGCCCCGGCCGCCAAACCCCCAGAACCCGCCAAAACCCCGCCCGCCGCCAGCCCGGCGACCAACTCCGTCGCCAAGCCCGCTGAGCCGGGCAAGCCGGCCGCCCCCTCCACGCCCAAGGACGCGCCCAAAGCCGACGCCAAAAAGGCCGCTCCCTCCGGCGGCTACGATCGCGGCACCCCGTTGCTCGCCGTCGGCAGCACCAATGCCATCGCGGCGGCCGTGACGGAGCTGCGCGTGTTGGTGGAGTTGAAGGAAGGCCAGTTCGCCGCCGCCAAGGAACGGCTCGCCAAGGCCAGCGGCATTCCCAAGGAGCGGCTGGCCCGGCTCCATGCCGCCGCCGGTGACCGGGCCAAGGCCGTGCAACTCGCGCAGGAGGCGATGAAGGCCGCCGAGAAGCAGGTCCAGCCGCTCGCCAGCTACGTGGACCTCGCCTATCAGCACGGCCAGTATCGCGAGGCGTTCGACGCGTTCTACCAGCTCCGCGAACTCGCTGCCGAAGTGGACTTGGACGCTCCGGTGTTTCGTCGGCTGGCTCCGGTGGTGAAGGATCTGAAGCTCCCCGCCGACTGGCGGCCGCCGCTCACGCGCCCGTGGGATTTTGGAAAGCGCCCGAGCCTCGCCTCACTCGGTCCGATCCGCTGGCAGCCCTCCGCCGCACCGGATTTTTCGCTTCCCGGTGGTGATGGACGGAAGGTCACGCTGCGGCAGTTCCGCGGGAAACCAGTGGTCGTGATTTTCTACCTCGGGGCTGGCTGCGCGCACTGCATCGAGCAGCTCATCGCCTTCGCGCCACTCGCGGAGGAGTATCGCAAGGCCGGCATCTCACTGGTGGCGGTGAGCACCGATACTGCGGAGGGACTGAGCTTCACGGTGGAGAAGGCCAAATACAACGGCGGCTTCCCCATCCCGCTCGTGGCGGATCCGGCCTTGAAGGCCTTCAAGGCTTATCGCGCGCACGATGACTTCGAGAACCAGCCCCTGCACGGCACTTTCCTGATTGATGGCGACGGGCTCATCCGCTGGCAGGACATCAGTTATCAGCCCTTCATGGAGGCGAAGTTTCTCCTCACGGAGGCCCAGCGGCTGCTGCATCTGCCCAAGCCGGGGGCGCTGCCGGTCATCCGGCTGGCGGGTCCGCGTCCGGACAAGGCTGTCGCGGTGGTCAGTCGTTAAGGCTGTCCGCGCCGTGCATTTCGCCGTTGCTCCCGCCGCCGGATCTGGGACCATCGGCCACGAGTTGCCCCGTCCCACAAGAACTACTGTGTTGCGATGAGCCGTTCCCAACCAAAATTAGACCGACCAGGACGCCTGCGGCTGCCCGCCGACCAGGAGGCGTTGCGCCGCCTGCGGCACGAGGTGCGCACGCCGCTCAGTGCCGTCAGCGGTTTCTGCGAGTTGATCGAGGATGAGGTGCGCGCGGTCGCGCCCGCCGCCTTCATCGCCGGGCTGCGGCAGCTTCAGTTCGTCAGCCAGAGGATTCTGGACCTCAGCAACGAGCTTTTTGCGGATGGTTCGCCGCCCGTGCGCCAGTTGGGCTTCGCCGCCCTCCACGACCTTTGCCGGGCACCGGTGGTCGAGGTGTCCGATCTCTGTGACCGGCTGGTGGCGGAGGCCGGTGCCGCCGGCTGGCAAACTACGGTGGAAGACCTGCGGCGCATCCAAGCCGACACCCGTCGGTGGCTGGTGTGCGTGGAAGTGATAATCGCCCGCCACTGGCGATGAGCCGCCGGACGGGGTGCAATTCCCTTCCACCACCGGCGCACGCCCGCTAGCCTCCCGCCATGCCGGATGCGATCTCCATCATCGTCCCCGTGTTTGAAGAGGCGGACAACGTGCAGCCCATGGCGCACGAGGTGGCCGCCGCCTTTGCCGCCGTGCCCAACGACTGGGAACTCGTCTTCGTGGATGACGGCAGCCGGGACGCGACGTGGGCGAAGATCACCGAGGCCGCCCGCGCCAACCCGCGCGTGCGCGGCGTGCGCCACACCCGCAATGCCGGGCAAAGCGCCGCGCTCTGGACGGGCATCCAGCAGTCGAACCGCCCGCTCATCGCCACGCTGGACGGCGACCTTCAGAACGACCCCGCCGATCTGCCCCGCCTGCTCCAGGAGCTTGAAACATGTGATTTCGCCTGCGGCTGGCGGGCCAACCGGCAGGACAGTTGGCTGCGCAAAGTTTCGTCGCGCCTCGCTCGCTGGGCGCGGAGCACCGCGCTCAACGCGGAGTTTCGGGACACCGGCTGCGCGCTGCGGGTCTTCCGCCGGGCCGCGCTCGAAGGGGTGTTCGGCTTCAACGGGCTGCACCGCTTCCTGCCGATTCTCGTGGCCGGTGGCGGCTTTCGCGTGCGCGAAATCCCGGTGAACCATCGGGCGCGCGTCGCCGGCGTGTCGAAATACGGCGTGTGGAACCGGCTGGGACGCGGGCTCTACGACCTCGTCGCCATTGCGTGGTATCAGCGGCGCCGCTTCAAGGCCGTGCCGCTGGAGCGGACGCCGGCGGCTTGAGCGTGCCGAGGAACGCGGCGAGATCCCAGCGCTGCTGCTCGGTCAACGCCTCGCCAAACGAAGCCATCGGCGTGCCGTCAATGCCCAGCGTCAGCACGCGGAAGAAATCCGCAGGCGCCCGCCCATGACGCAACGCCGTGGTCCGCAGGTCGGGGGGCGGGGCGGGATCGCCCCAGGTGTCCTTCAACTCGGCGCTCGCCGGGCCCTTCCCATCCGCCTTCTCCCCGTGGCACGTGGCGCACACCAGCGCGTAAGTGGCCTTGCCCCGCATGGCGGCCGCTGTGGTTTCGGTCGCGTTCGCCAGCCAGGCGGGCGGCTCGGGCAACGGCACGGGGGCGGCGTAGTGCTCGGGTTTGCGCCACTTCGGCGAGAAGGACTTGATGAACTCCACCACCGCGCGCACCTCGCGGTCGGGGAGATGCGAGAAAAAGGGCATCGAGGTGTTGGCCCGGCCGCTGCGGATGGTGCGGATCAAATCGTCGTTGGTTGGCAGGAACCCCGGCGGCGTGGAGCGATACTTGAAAATCGCCGTGGCGAACTTGCGGGGCTTGGGAAGCATGCCTTTGGCCATCTCGCCGTCCCCATCGCCCCATCGCCCGTGGCACACGAGACAGTTGCGCTCGTAAACGAACCGGCCCATCGGCACCAGCCCCTCGTCCGGCGGCACAAACACCTCGCCCGCGTAGCCGGAGGAGCCTCCGGCACAGGCGAGGAGCAGGGCGGCCAGCCAGCCCTGAACAGGTCGTTGCATGGGACCAGTCAACCAGCCGCAGACCAGTTCCGGGAGCGTGATTTTGGCGGAGGACGGCCAAGAATTGGCTCTTTCACACCGCCGAAAACCGCCTTGTTCAAGCCCGGCTGTCCGTGCCTTTGGCGCGCTTCCGTCGCCTCACCAGATACGCCACGAAGGCACCCAGCCCGGAGAACTTGAAGCTGGGTCCACGTAGCGCTCCAGCACGTAGAAGGCGAAGTAGTAGGGGCGGCAGAAGGACCACACGGCGAGCGCCAGCAGCAGCGCGACCTTGAGCGACGGCGCTTCGAGGCAGACCAGTGCGGCGGAAGCGATGCCGAGCAGCAGGAACAACCAGCCTTCCAGCCAGATCAACTTCGAGCTTTGCAGGTCACGCATGGCAATCCGTAGGAGACGACGTGCGGAGTCTCCATTCAATCACCGTATCGAATTTCGACGAGAACCTCCGGCCGGTTCCGGGTGGAACGGCCAACCTGGCCGTTCTCGGCGGCAACCTGCCGCCGAGCTTCGGCACAGCCAACGCTCGAAC
>CAZUUP010000329.1:0-6872 GCA_964623105.1 uncultured Akkermansia sp. | reverse complement strand
CCGATCGAGTCCGCTGCGACTGGCTTTCAGCACAGTCGCGCTCCGGTTCATGGGGTGGGAGGGACGAGGGGACGGGCAAAGCTCAAAGCTCAAAGCTCAAAGCTCAAAGGCTAAAGCTCAGAGTGCTGGGAGAGGGAGAAGGGGGAAGGTTCAACGTTCAACGCTCAACGTTCAATGCGTTGGGTTCAACGATCGAGGGGAGGGGAGAGGGAGGGAACTTTTATTGGCTAATGGAGGATGGGGAGGGAATGGGGCTTGAGGATCAGTTGGGCGTCGAGGTCGAGGTAGAAGTCGAGGCGGCGGGCGGCTTCGGGTTCGTCGATGGCGCGGGCCATGAGGAGGTAGGTGGCGTAGTGGTTGCCTTCGGATTCGACGAGGCTGGCGTAGAAGGCGGCGAGTTCGGGGTCGCGGTCGGGAAGGGCTTGGGCGAGAAGCTGGAATTTCTCGCAACTGCGGCCTTCGATAAGGGCGCAGCAGATGAGGTGGTCGATGACCTGGGGGCGGCTGCCGTTGCGGATGGAACGCATGAGGCCGGTGATCCAGGGGCTGGGATGGGGTTGGGAGAAGGGGATGCCACGGCGTTTGAGGAGGGCGAGGACTAGTTGGAAGTGCTGGAGTTCTTCGATGGCGATGGCGTTGAGTTCTTCGACGCGGGGGAAGAGGTCGCGGTATTTTTCGAGGTTGAGGGCGGTGGTGGCGGCTTTGCGTTCGAGGTGGGCGTGGTCCACAAGGACGGCGGGCAACTGGTCCAAGACTTTGGGGAGCCAGTCGGCGGGGAGTTTTTGGTGCCACAGGAGCATGGGGAATGGTGATGCGGGTTGAAGGCTGGTCGCAAGGGGAAAGGGAATTCCGGGTCGGCGGTCAGGCGGGAGAGCTGGGGGAGGAGGAGGGGGAGATTGGGAAAGGGCGGGGATTTGGTTCGCAGGATTGGAGGATTGGGGTGTAGGATGCGTCCAAGCGTGTGCTGTTACGGTGCCGTTGACGGTGCAAACAAACATTCAGGATTTCGCATGAACATTGCCACTTTAGCTCCTTTGTCGCGGCGGACGTTTCTTCGTGGTGCGGGGGTGGCGCTGGCGTTGCCGTGGTTGGAGGCGATGGCTCCGTGGCGGGGCAGGGCGGCGGCCGCCGGGGCACCGCGGCGGATGATTTGCATCAACACGACGCTGGGCTTGCACACGCCGAACCTGTTTCCGGACCAGACCGGCCGGGAATACGCGTTGACGCCGTATCTCGAGCCGATTCGGGAATTTCGCGGTGAGTTGACGGTTTTCTCCGGGTTGTCGCATCCCGAGGTGGACGGGGGGCATCCGACGGAGTTGTGTTACCTGACGGCGGCGCCGCATCCGCGGGCGGATAATTTCAAGAACACGATTTCGCTGGATCAGTATGCGATCGAGAAGCTGGTGCCGGATACGCGGTTCGGATCGCTGGTGCTGGCGTCTTCGTCGAGCCGGGGGCTATCGTTTACGCGCAGCGGGGTGCCGATTCCGGCAGATGAGCGGCCGTCGCGGGTGTTCAAGAACATGTTCGTGGACGGGACGGCGGCGGAGGTAAATGCGCAGGTGCAGCGGCTCAAGCAGGGGCAGAGCATCATGGACACGGTGCGGGAGGAGGCGAAAGATTTCCAACGAGGACTGGGCAAACCGGACCGGGAGAAGCTGGAGGAGTATTTCACGTCGGTGCGGGAAGTGGAGTTGCGGATGGTCAAGGCGCAGGAGTGGGCACGACGACCGAAGCCGAAGGTGGATGCGAAGCCGCCGGTGGACATCACCAGTGCGGTGGAGGTGCCGGCGCGGGTGCGGCTGATGATCGATCTGATGCAACTGGCATTGCAGACGGATTCAACGCGATTCATCACGTTTGCGCTGAACGGTCTGAATGCGGTGCCGGTGATTCCGGGGGTGACGCAGGACTGGCACAACCTTTCGCACCACGGGCAGGATCCGGCGAAACTGGCGGAGTTGAAAGTGGTGGAAATGCAGCAGATGAAGTTGTTCGGCGAGCTGCTGGCCAGGCTGAAGGGCACGCGGGAGGAGGGCGGAACCTTGCTGGACCGGACGATCGTGATGTTTGGGAGCAACCTGGGAAATGCGAGCAGTCACGACAACAAGAACATGCCGATCCTGGTGGCGGGCGGCGGATTCCGGCACGGGCAACATCTGGCGTTTGATCCGAAGAAGAACCCACCGTTGTGCAATCTGTATGTGCAGTTCCTGCGGCGGCTGGGCGCGGACGTGAACGCGTTTGGATCGAGCACGGGGACGATTCCGGGGTTCGAGGCGGTGTGAAGCGCGTTTGTGGCCTGCCTGATGGTCGTATTCTGTAACCGAAACCGGGTCGGACGCGTCTTCGTCGGCATGCGTTTACCATGGCTCTTGGGTTGGATGGTTTTCGTGATGCTGTCGTTTGCCGTTGGCGGCGCTCAGGGTGCGGAGCGGCCGAACATCCTGTTCATCGTCGGGGATGACATGGGTTATGCGGACGTGGGTTTTCACGGTTGCAAAGATATTCCGACGCCGCAGCTGGACGCCTTGGCGGCGGCCGGGGTGCGGTTCACGAGCGGTTATGTGAGCGGGCCGTATTGTTCGCCGACGCGGGCGGGGTTGCTCACGGGACGCTACCAGCAGCGGTTTGGGCATGAGTTCAATCCGGCGGCGGCGGGGGCGGGTCTGCCGGTCGCAGAGGTGACGATTGCCAACCGGTTGAAGGCGGCGGGGTATGCGACCGGACTGGTGGGGAAGTGGCATTTGGGATCGCAGGGAGCGATGCAACCGCAGCAGCGCGGGTTTGATGAGTTCTTCGGGTTTCTGGGCGGGGCGCACAGTTATTTCCAGGCGGCGGGAATCGTGCGGGGGAGCGAGCCGGTGAAGGAGCTGGATTACACGACGGATGCATTTGGGCGCGAGGCGTGCGGGTTTGTCGAACGGCACAAGGGGCATCCGTGGTTCCTGTATCTGGCGTTCAACGCGGTTCACACGCCGATGCACGCGACGGATGACCGGTTGGCGAAGTTTCCGGGGGTGGCGGACAAACAGCGGAGAACTTACAACGCAATGATGCTGGCGATGGACGAGGCCATCGGCAAGGTGCGGGCGAAGCTGGTGGAGACGGGTCAGGCGGAGAATACGCTGATTGCGTTCATCAGCGACAATGGCGGGCCAACGATGCAGGGGGTGACGGTGAATGGCTCGGTGAATCTGCCGTTGCGCGGGTCCAAGCGCACGACGCTGGAGGGTGGTGTGCGGGTGCCGTTCGTGGTGACGTGGCCGGCGAAGTTGAAGCCGGGAGTTTTCAATGAACCGGCGATTCAGCTCGATTTGACGGCAACGGCGCTGGCGGCGGCGGGCGTGGAATCGAAGCGCGAGTGGAAGTTGGACGGAGTGAATTTGTTGCCTTACCTGACGGGCGGGAAGACCGGCGGGCCGCATGAGGCGTTGTTCTGGCGTTTTGGCGAGCAGATGGCAGTGCGGGCGGGGGATTACAAGCTGGTCCGGTATGACACGACCGCGGATGGGGCCGGGGCGGGGAGGCGGGCGGGGGTGTCGCCGGTCAGGTTGTACAATTTGCGCGAGGACATCGGCGAAGCGAAGGATCTGGCGGTGGCGCAACCGGAGAAGGTGAAGGAGTTGCAAGGGCTGTGGAACGACTGGAACCGGGGGAATGTGAAGCCGCTATGGGGCGGAGGACGTGCGGATAACGACGGCCCGGAACCAGGTGCTCCCGCGAAGCCCGGAAATCGGCGGCCGAAAAGAAAATGAAAACGATGCGTGTAATGATGCTGACCGCCGCATGCTTGGCGGCGGCGATGATGCCTTCGGGAGCGGCCTTTGGCGCGGCGAAGGGCGCGGGGAACCCGGTTGGCGAGGCGCATGTGTACAAGCGGGTGGGCGACCGGGAGTTGCGCTTGTATGTGGTGAAACCGGCGGAGTGGCGGGCGGCGGACCGTCGGCCGGCGCTGGTGCTATTTCATGGGGGTGGTTGGGTTGGCGGGGCGCCGACGCAGTTCAATGAGCAGTCCGAGTATCTGGCCACCCGGGGGATGGTGTGCATCCAGGTGGAGTACCGGTTGCTGAAGGGTGCAAGTGCGGAGGAACCGCCGACGCAGTGCGTGCAGGATGCGAAGAGCGCGATGCGCTGGGTTCGCAGTCATGCGAGCGAACTGGGCGTGGATCCGGAGCGGATCGGGGCCGGCGGCGGATCGGCGGGTGGGCATCTGGCGGCGTTTGTCGGGATGGTGGAAGGCCACGACGATCCGGCGGATGATGTGAAGGTGTCTCCGAAAGCGGCGGCGTTGGTGTTGTTCAATCCGGTGTTTGACAATGGTCCTGAAGGTGGATGGGGAACGAAGCGGGTGGGGAATCGGTGGAAGGAGTTTTCGCCGGCGCACAATGTGAGCAGGGACGACCCGCCGGCAATTGTGTTTCTGGGGCGGAATGACAATCTGATCCCGGTGTCCACGGTCGAGCGCTTTCAGGCGAACATGAAGGCGGCCGGGGTGCGGTGCGAGGCGCGGTTTTACGAGGGGCAGGGGCATGGTTTTTTCAACAGTGATCCGTGGAAGTCGATCACGCTGGCGGAGGCGGACAAGTTTCTGGCCTCGCTGGGATGGTTGAAGGGCGAGCCGACGTTGAAGGTGCCAGCGGTGCCGGTCGGTGGGGCGGAGCCGGCGGGCAATGCGGGGAGAAAGAAGGGGCGGTAGGCGGGGAAGGAAAGTTTTGGCGGAGAAATCTGGGGGTTGCGTTTGGGGGCTTGGGGGGCTTAGTTTTGCGCGAACTCAGCACTGCTTTTTCATGCCTATGAAATCTATCACGCCCATCACCCGCCGCCGTTTTGTCTCTGCCGTCGCCACGACGACGGCTGTGTTAGCCGCTCCGCGCGTGCTGACCGCGCAGAAGTCTGCCTCCCAACTGGTGATTGGAGCGGGCGAGCATCGTTATGAGGTGCTGCACAACTGGGCGCAGTTGCCGGACAAGTATAGCTGGCAGACGACGCACAACGTGGCGGTGGACCGGGACAACAATCTGTATGTGATTCACGAGGGGCGGGAGAATCTGAAGGATCATCCAGCGATTTTCGTGTTCGATGCGCAGGGCAAGTTTGTGCGGGCGTTCGGGAAGCAGTTTCAGGGCGGCGGTCACGGGTTGGAGGTGCGGACGGAGGGGAAGGAGCAGTTCCTGTGGGTGACGGGCTATCAGCAGTTGAAGAACTTTGCGAAGCTGACGCTCACGGGGGAGGTGGTCTGGGAGAAGCGGGCGCCGATGGACGCGGGGATTTACGCGAAGGACGAGGACACGAAGCCGGCGAAGCGGTGGGGACGCGATGCGTTCATGCCGACGAATTTTGCGTTTCTGCCGGATGGGGGTTTTTTCCTGGCGGATGGCTATGGGTCGTATCGGATCCACCGGTATGACAAGGACGGGAAGTGGCTGTCGCAGTTCGGAGCGCCGGGAACGGGGCCGGGACAGTTCAACACGCCGCATGGAATCTGGCTGGATGATCGTCCGGGGCGCGCGGCTTCGGTCGTGGTGTGCGACCGGGCGAACAAGCGGTTGCAGTGGTTCACGCTGGAGGGCAAGCACGTGAAGACGTTGGATGGCTTCCTGCTGCCGGCGAACATTGATACCCGCGGAGAGGTCATGTTGGTGCCGGATTTGCAGGCACGGATCACGCTGCTGGACAAGGACGACAAAGTGATCGTGCAGTTGGGGGAAGACCCGGAGTGGCGGGCGCAGGTACTGAAGGACGGGCTCAAGTTGCGGCGCAGCGAGAAGGGGGAGGGCTGGGTGGCTGGGAAGTTTCTGCATCCGCATGACGCGTGTTTCGATGCGGCGGGAAATATCTTTGTAGCGGAATGGGTGCAGACGGGGCGGGTGACGAAGTTGCGGAAGCTGAGTTGAGCAACGGCGGCGGGCGGTGGGATTGGGCGGCGTGGCGGGTTTTCGTAGCATGATGACGCGGCGCGAGTTTGTGGGAGTTGCGGGGCCGGGGTTGGCGGTGCTGGCGGCGGGTGTCGGCACGGCGGCGGAGGCACCGGCCGGGGCGCGGGTGCCGGAGCGGGTGACGCCGTTGTTCAACGGGCGCGATTTGACGGGGCTTTATGCGTGGTTGAAGGATTCGGCGTATGAGGATCCCAAGCGGGTGTGGACGGTGCGGGACGGAGTATTGCGGTGTTCGGGAGAAGTTCACGGATATCTCGCGACGCGGGACGCGTGGCGGGACTACCGGTTGGTGGTGGAGTATAAGTGGGGGGAGCTAACGTATGGGGCGAAGTATGTCCGGAATTCCGGGGTGCTGTTGCACGCGACGGGGCCGGATGGGAACCGGAGTCCGTGGATGTCGTCGATCGAGTGCCAGGTGGCGCAGGGGTGCGTGGGAGACTTCATTGTGATCCGGGGGAAGGATGAACGGGGCGAGGTGATTCCGGTGACGATCACGGCGGACACGGAGTTGGGGCCGGACAAGCGTCCGCGCTGGAAGCCGGGCGGGGCAAAGACGGTGTACTCGGGCCGGCAGTTCTGGTGGTCGAAGCATGAGGCGGGTTTCAAGGAGTTGATCGATACGCGGGGCAAGGATGACGTGGAGAGTCCGCTGGGGGAATGGACGATGCTGGAGTGTGTCTGTGCGGGTGACCGGATCCAGGTGTCGGTGAACGGGACGGTGGTGAATGAGTGTTACGATGTGCGACCGGCGGCGGGGAAGATTTTGCTGGAGTCGGAGGGGTTTGAGATTTTGTTCCGGCGGTTTGAGGTGCATCCGTTGAAGCGGGGGTGAGGGAGGGCGGAGAGACGGGGGGAGGGAGAGGCGGGGGGCGGGGGAGAGGGAGTGACGGGGGAGGGTGGAGTGGGGCGGTTGGTTGGGCGGGATGACGG
>CAZUUP010000328.1:4127-6876 GCA_964623105.1 uncultured Akkermansia sp. | reverse complement strand
CAAGTCAGTGCCGGTTAGTGGTTTGCCTTCGGCAGGATGGTTTTCAACTGCGGAATCTAGGTTCAAATCGCACCCCAAACCGCCCGAAGTCCCCGCAACTCCCGATGCGCCACGCTGGAGCCTGCCCAAACTGGCTCTCGTGCCGACGCCCACCGCCACCATCCGTGGAAAGCCCATGCGATCAATTGCATCGCAAACGCACACAAAACTCCGCCCACCGTCTGCAACACCACGAACACATCAGTCGCCTTCCACCCCTTCGCGAATCCGGCCGCACCGTCGTTCACCACCGCTCCCCAAGCGTTCCGCTTCCCCGGCAAACCCTTCAACCACACTGGCACCCGACCTGCTCTACCATTCAGGCGCGGACCAGAAGTGCCGATACAGGAGCGGATGCTGTACCCCGTTCCACCGGAACCTCTGACCGTTTTGTACCTTATGAACTTTGCCCGTTCTTGCGGATTCCGTCCCAGGTTCTTCGCCGCTCTCCGCGCCCTGGCCGTGACCGGCCTCCTCGTCACCAGCCTACCCGTCAGCACTCAGGCGCAACCGCTTCCCCTGAACATCGCCCACAAGGACACCTCCGTTCTCCTTGCCGCCGAGGGCAGGGTCGAACTCAGCCGCAGCGGCACAGCCGAATGGGAACCCGCCCAGACCGACACCGTCCTCCGCCCCGGAGACCGTCTCCGTACCGGCCCCAACAGCCGCGCCACCCTCCGCCTCTCCGATCTCAGCATCTTCCGGGTCAACGAAATGACCACCCTCCAGCTCCGCCCGCCCCAGGCCAAATCCAAGCGCGCGATGATCGACGTCAAGAGCGGCTCGCTCTACTTCTTCAGCCGCGAGAAACCCCTCGACGTCCACTTCAACACCCCCACTGCTGCCGGGGCCATCCGTGGCACCGAATTCCTCCTTCAGGTCGCCGACTCCGGTGAGACCCTCCTCGCCCTCATCGACGGCGCCGTCGATCTCAACAACCCGCACGGCACCCTCGCCCTCGCCGCCGGCGAAGTTGCCAAAATCTCCCCCGGCCAGGCTCCCGCCAAAACCGCCGGCATCGAAGCCCGTAACCTCATGCAATGGTGCTTCTACTACCCCGGCGTGATCGACCCCAAGGAAATCGGCCTTACCGCCGCCGAGCAAACCGCCTTTGCCGATTCCCTCGGCGCCTACGCGGCCGGCGACCTCCTCCAGGCGCTCAACCGCTTCCCCGCCAACTCCGCTCCTTCCACCGACGCCGCCCGCGTATTCCACGCGGCGCTGCTCCTCGCCGTCGGCCAGGTCGAACGCGCCGAGTCCGCCCTCCACTCGCTCGCCCGCCCCAATCCCGCCGCCCAGGCCCTCCGCCGCGTCATCGCCGCCGTCCAACACCGCGCCACCGATGCCCCGGCCAAACCGGTCCTCGCCAGCGAATGGCTCGCCGAATCCTACGTCGCCCAGTCCCGCCAGCGCCTTCCCGAAGCCCTTGCCGACGCCCGCCAGGCCGCCCAAATTTCTCCCGCCTTCGGCTTCGCCTGGGTCCGCATCGCCGAACTCGAATTCAGTTTCGGCCGCACCCGCGAGGCCCTCGCCGCCCTCGAAAAAGGTCTCACCCTCTCGCCGCGCAACGCCCAGGCACTCGCCCTCAAAGGCTTCCTCCTCAGCGCCAGCAATCACACCCGCGACGCCCAATCTTGGTTCGACCGCGCCATCGCCCTCGACCCCGCTCTCGGCAACGCTTGGCTCGGTCGCGGTCTCTGCCGCATCCGCGAAGGTCGCGGCGACGACGGTCGCCAGGACCTCCAGGTCGCCGCCACGCTCGAACCTTCCCGCGCCGTCCTCCGCAGCTACCTCGGCAAAGCCTGGAGTCACACCGGCAACGATGCCCTCGCCGACAAAGATCTCCGCCTCGCCAAAAAACTCGACCCCAACGATCCCACCGCCTGGCTCTACTCCGCCCTCCTCAACCAGCAGCGCAACCAGATCAACCTCGCCATCCGCGAGTTCGAACACTCCCGCGCCCTCAACGACAACCGCAGCGTCTTCCGCTCCGGCCTCCTGCTCGACCAGGACCGCGCCGTTCGCAGCGCCAACCTCGCCATCGCCTACCGCGACGCCGGCATGCCCGAAACCGGCCACCGCGAGGCCTCCCGCGCCATCGTGGACGACTACGCCAGCTTCGCCGCCCACCAGTTCCTCCACGAAACCTACGAAGCCCTGCGCGATCCCCGCCAGTTCAACCTCCGCTATGACAACGCCCGCATCGGCGAATTCCTGATCGCCAACCTCCTCGCCCCCGCCGGCGCCAACACCCTCTCCATGGGCGTCTCCCAGCAGGAATACACCCGCCTCTTCGACAACCGCCGCATCGGCGTCAGCAGCCGCACCGAGTATTCCAGCCACGGCGACTGGTCCCAGACCGGTTCCCAGTTCGGCAACTTCGGCAACTTCAGCTACGCCCTCGACGCCGCCTACCGCTCCGAACGCGGCTTCCGCACCAACAACCAACTCGAACAGCGCGACCTCACCTTCCGCACCAAGTTCGACCTCACCGCCCACGACGGCATCTTCCTCCAGGCCACCACCTACGAAGCCACCAGCGGTGACGTTCAGCAGTACTTCAGCCAGGCCTCCGCCAGCCCCACCCTCCGCGTCACCGAACGTCAGGAACCCAACCTCCTCGCCGGCTACCACCGCGAATGGGCCCCCGGCGTCCACACCCTCTTCCTCGCCGGCCGCCTCGACGACACCCTGCAAATTTCCGAACCCA
>CAZUUP010000328.1:0-4027 GCA_964623105.1 uncultured Akkermansia sp. | reverse complement strand
ACCTCCCGCCTCTCCCCCAAGCTCGGCTTCCAGTTCACTCCCGCCCGCCAGGTCAAATTCCGCGGTGCCTACACCCGCTCCCTCGGCGGTGCCTTCAGCGAAAACACCTACCGCCTCGAACCCACCCAGATCGCCGGTTTCAATCAGTCCTTCCGCAGCCTCCTCCCCGAGTCCGTCGCCGGCCTCGTCCCCGCCAGCCGCTTCGAAAGTCGCAACCTCGCCTTCGATCTCAACCTCGACACCGGTACCTTTCTCTCGATTGAGGGCGAATGGCTCCAGTCCCACGCCCGCCGCACCGTCGGCGTCCTCACCAACTCCACCTTCTTCCCCGTCCCCGACCGGGCCTCCGTATGCGGTCAAGAAATCGACTTCACCGAGAAATCCCTGTATCTCACTGTTAACCAGTTGCTCGGCAAAGAATGGTCAGTCGGTGCCCGCTACCGGCTCAGCCAGGCCGACTTGGATTGTCGCCTCACCGCCCCGCCCGGCAACCCGACCGCCGCCGCCGCCCTGCTCAAAAACGAGCAGGCCCTCCTCCACCAACTCCAGCTCGGACTCAACTACAATCATCGCTCCGGCATCTTCGCCCAATGGATTTCTGTCTGGTCAATGCAGGAGAACTCCGGCTATACCCCGGCGCGCTCGACGGCGGACTTCTGGCAGCACAGCGTTTACGCAGGCTACCGTTTCCCCAAGCGCCACGCCGAGGTCCGCCTCGGACTCGTCAACCTCACCAACCAAAACTACCAGCTTAACCCGCTCAATCTTTATGCCGAGTTACCTAGGGAAAGAGCGCTGACCGTAAGCCTGAAACTTAATTTCTAAATTCATCCGACAACTCCGGTTCCGCCGCTATGAAACTGATCCCCGATCTTCGCCTCGCGCTCCTCTTCGCCGCGCTCGCCCTTCCCGGCGTCGGCAACGCGGCCGGGCTGCTGGTCTCGCCCTCCTCGATCTCCAACACTTACTCCGGCCCCCTCTCCCTCCAGATCACCGGCGTCCCCAACGGCGCCACCGTCCGCGTTGAACTCCTCCGCGACTTCAACGCCAACACCACCGCCGACGCCGGCGACACCCTCATCAAACGTTTCACCGTCATCGATGGCACCCAGTCCATCATCGCCGGTCGCACGAACTCCAATGTCCCCGGCGACCTCGACGCTGCGGCCAACGGCACCATCACCATCTCGCTCGATTACCGCCACACCGCCGCGCTCGATCACGTCGCCGGCGCCTATCTTTTCCGCCTCACCAGCCCCACCAGCGCTTTCACTCCTGTCCTCGTGCCCTTCAACGTCACCGCCACCGCCTACCCTCAGCAGGTTTCCGGCACCGTAGCCGGCGCCAGCAACTGCGTGGTCGCCCTCGTCAACCCCGCCCGCCCCACCACGATCATTGTCAGCACCACCACCTCGGCCCTCGGTGCCTACACCCTCCCCTGCCCCGTCGGCGATTTCAAAGTCCTCTGCCTGCAGGCCGGATCGGTCACCGACCTCGCCAACGCCCCCGTCGTCACCGTCGGCGCCACCCAGACCGTCAATCAGGACCTCGCCTTCCTGAACCCCGATCGTAACCTCACCGGCACCCTGCGCGACGGCCCGGGCGGCTCCCCCCTGCCCGGTGTTCAGATCATCGCCCAGTCCAGCGGCGGCAACCTCTCCTTCGGCTTCACCGACGCCGCCGGCGCCTTCTCCATCGCCGCCGTGTCCGACACCTGGAACCTGCAATTCTCCGCCGCCGACCTCGCCAAACTCGGTTGCCTCGGCATCAGCCAGCCAAATCCCATCGACGCCACCGCCACACCCGTCGCCGCGGCCAGCTTCGAATCCACTCGCGCCACCAGCCTCATCTACGGCCGCATCACCGCCGACGCCGGCCAACCCGTCCCCGGCGCCTATCTCTCCGCCCTCGACATCTCCAACTACCTCTTCACCTCCTTCGCCACCTCCGACGACAACGGCAACTACACCCTCGGCGTCACCGACGGCTACTGGTTCGTCGAACCCGTCGCCGACCGCCTCTCCGCCCTCAACTTTCTCGGCCGCAGCGCCGTCGTTTCCGCCGCCGCCGCCGGCACCACCTCGCAGGATTTCCTCGTCCGCAGCGTCAGCACCACCATCCAGGGCGTGCTAGTTGACGACAGCGGCGCACCCGTTGCCGATCTTGCGCTCACGGCGATCGACCAGACTTTCAACATCCAACGCCAGACTCGCAGCGGTCCCGACGGATCCTTCAGCCTCGGACTCTTCGGCAGTTCGTGGAGCATCTCCTTCGACGAGTTCGAAGCCCAGCAACTCTTCCTTATCCCGCCCCGCCTGACCGTCATCACCCAGGACGGCGTCAACCAGACCGGCGTCAACCTGATCTTCCTCCGCGCCACCGCCACCATCTCCGGCATCGTGACCAACGCCGCCGGCAATCCCCTCCCCAGCACCTACATCACCGCCAATCTCAACTCGGGCACCACCAACTACCAGACCAGCGGCTTCACCGTCGATGACGGCACCTACTCCCTGCGCGTCGCCCCCGGCAACTGGCAGTTCACCCTCAGCGACCTCACCGATCAGGGTTACCTCAACCCCGCCCCCCAAGACCGCACGATCGCCGACGACGCCACCGTCAACTGGAGCGTAGTCTCCGCTCCCCCCGTCCCGCCCACCCTTGCCATCGAACCCCTCGCTGCCGGCCGCTTCCGCCTTACCCTCACCGGCCAGCCCAACCGCACCTACACCATTGAATCCGCCAGTTCTCTCGCCAGCCCCACCTGGTCCACCGTCATCACCAACCCGGCCGACCCCGACGGCCGGCTCGTGCAGGAAGACACCCCCGCCGCGAACGGATTACCCCGCTTTTACCGCGCCGTTCTCCAGCCGTAACCCGCCCTCAACGGGACGACGCGCCAGCGCCCCACCTCATGCTGCGCCAAACTGGATTCCCGCTCCCGCTCCTCGCCGCCCTGTGCCTCACCCTCACCGCCCTCACTTCCTCCGCCACCAGCTCCAGCCTCTTCGTCCCGCAATATTCATTCGACGCCAACGACGGCTTCAATGATCCCCAACTCGGTCCCGCCCGCCGCGCCGCCCTCGAATACGCCCTCAACCTCTGGTCCACCTGGGTCATCCCCCAATACCCCGGCCAGACCATCAACGTCGCCGTCGCCTTCACCGCCCTCATGAACGGCACCCTCGCCGAAGGCGGCCCCGCCGACATCTACCGCGTCGGCCCCGAACTCAACCGCGTCACCCCGCTCGCCAACAACTTTTACCGCCGCGACACCAATCCCAACCAACCCGAAATCTACGTTGACTTCGACCGCCAATCCCCGTTCTACCTCGGCGTTGACGGCCAGACCGCCACCAACCAATACGACTTCGTCACCACCGCCCTCCACGAAATCGGCCACGGCCTCGGCATTCTCGATCTCATCGACCGCCAGACCGGCGGCTACTACCGCAACGACGGACCCGGCATCTACGAATCCTTCCTCGCCCAAACCGCCGGCGTCTTCACCCCCATTACCTCTCTCTCCGACGCCGATCGCCTCGCCGCCCTCAGCAGCAACGACCTCTGGTGGACCGGTCCCGCCGTCCGTGCCGCCAACGGCGGACAACCCCTCCGCATCCACGCGCCACCCATTGCCACCGACGGCTCCGGCGTCAGCCACCTACCCCCCGACTCCGGCAGCCTCTGGTCTCCCAGCCTCGGCCGCGGCGAAGCCATCCATTCCCTCAACGCACTCGACCGCGCCCTCTTCCAAGACCTCGGCTACACCGTCGCCGAGAAACCGCCCGCCATACTCTTCCGCCCCACCTGCTCCACCAACGGCTTCTGTTTCTCCTTCCAAACCACCCCCGGCGTCCTCTACGTCATTGAATACAAGGAAAACTTCGCGACCACCAACTGGCCCACCCTTTCCGACCTCCCGATCACGGGCGACGGCACCCTCCAAACCTTCCGCGACCCCGACGGACGCGACCGCCACCGCTTCTACCGCGTCCAATCCCGCTGAAACCCGGCCCCCCGTTCC
>CAZUUP010000327.1:5316-6921 GCA_964623105.1 uncultured Akkermansia sp. | reverse complement strand
GACGTCCCCATTGCGAGCCATCTGCTCGCCTACGCCCTCGACCTCGTCCGCGCCACCCGCCGCCAGCGTGGTGCCGAAGGTGACCTCGCCCCTGATTTCGTGAAACAATATGTCGAATGGGGCGCCGGCCCCCGCGCCGCGCAATACCTCGTCCTCGGCGCGAAGACCCGCGCCCTCATGGCCGGCCGCACCCACGTCACCGCCGAAGACATCCGCGCCGTCGCGCAACCCGTCCTTTCGCACCGCATCATCCTGAATTTCGCGGGCACTGCCGCCGGCATCAAAGTCGGCGACCTCATCAACAAATTACTGCAAACCGTGAAAGTCACCGAAGCGTGAAGATGGAGACTGCAAGCCTCCTCACCCCCAGCGCCGTCGCGCGCGTGCAACGGCTCGAGCTGTTCGCCCGCACCCGCGTCGAGGGCTTCCTCAAAGGCCCGAACCGCTCCCGCTTCAAGGGCATCTCCGCCGAGTTCCTCCAGCACCGCGCCTACGTCCCCGGCGACGATCCCCGCCACCTCGACTGGCGCGTCCTCGCCCGCACCGACCGCCTCGTCACCCGCGAGTTCGAGGAATTCACCAACGCCGACATCATCCTCGCCCTCGACTTCTCCGGCTCGATGGCCTGGGAACACGCGCCGCTCCCCAAAAGCGAATTCCTCCTTCACTGCGCCGCCATGCTTGCGTGGCTCGCCAATTCGCAGAACGACCGCTTCGCCCTCGCCGCCTGCGGCCCCGCGCTCACCGGTTGGCTCCCGCCCGGCAGCGGCAAACGCCACCTCGCCGCCGCGTTCCATCTCCTCGTCAACCAGCCCTTCACCGGCGAAGCGCGCCTCGACCACTGTGTCGAACTCCTCCTCCGCCAGCTCACCCGCCGCTCCATCATCATCCTGCTCTCCGACTGCTACGAAGAGCCCGCGCCCCTCTGCGCCGCCCTCGGCCAGCTCGTCGCGCGCGGCCACGACGTCCTCGTTTATCAAACCGTCCACCCTGCCGAACAAGACCTCGCCTTCAGCGGTTTCACGCTCTTCCGCGATCTGGAAAACGGCCACACCGACGGCGCGGACCCCGCCGAAATCCGCGCCGCCTACCGCGACGTCGTCGCCGAACACCGCCTCGCCCTCCACAACGGAACCGCGCAACACGGCATCGAATTCCGCGAACTCCCCGTCACCGCCGACTGGGACGCCGCCCTCGCCACCTTGCTCCACGCCCGCCGCGTCTGACCGAAGCGTCACTTCTTAAATCACGAATGAACACGAATGAGCCCCGAGGGGACAGACCGGCGCGCGCCAGCGTTCCAGGGAGCGCACGCGTCCCGCGTGCATTTTTGGGCGTCCCGCCCAAAACCTCGTTCCCCAGTCTGCTGTTCTCCTCGTCGAAAAAAGTTTGTAAAGCGAAGTTTCCGGCGGGCCGCCGAAAACTGCCCGCCAGCGGCGGGCGCTCCCCAGAGCATCGACCTTCCCTCAAGTTGGGTTTCAGAATTCGTTCCTATCGGTGTCCATCCGTGTCCATCCGTGGCTCAAATTGTTTTCCCGCATAACCCCCGATGTTCCTCCACCCCGCCTTCCTCTGGAGCCTGCTGGCCGCCCTCACCCCGGTGGT
>CAZUUP010000327.1:0-5216 GCA_964623105.1 uncultured Akkermansia sp. | reverse complement strand
TGTTCCTCCACCCCGCCTTCCTCTGGAGCCTGCTGGCCGCCCTCACCCCGGTGGTCATCTATCTCCTGCTGCGCCGCCGCAAAAAGGAAGTCGCGTGGGGCGCGAGCTACCTCCTCCGCAAAACCCTCGCCAGCAAACGCAAATCCTCCATCTGGCGCCAATACGTCATTCTCGCCACCCGCACTCTCATCCTCGCGTTGATGGCCCTGCTCATCGCGCAGCCCTTTCGCCCAAACCCGCGCCCCACCTTCCTCGTCCCCGAGCCGCCCGCCGAACCCGTCCACCGCGTCCTCCTCCTCGACCACTCCCTCAGCATGACCGTTGGTGACGCCGCCGACACCCGCCTCAGCCGCCTCAAAACCGCCGTCCGCGCGCTCCTCACCGCGCAGCGCCCCGGCGACGAAACCACCCTCCTCTCCCTCCTCGACCCCGAGACCCCGCTCACGCCGCAACCCCTCGCCGGCAGCGTCTCCGCCACCGCCGCCCAATCCGTCCTCGACCACATCACCCCGCGCGAAGCCCCGCTGCGCCTCCCCGCCGCGCTCGCCCGCGCCCACGCCGCGCTCGCCCACACCCCGCGCCTCACCGCCGAGATTTTTCTCCTCTCCGATTTCCCCCGCGACCTCGCCACCGATTTTGAACGCCTTGAAAACACCGGTGAAAAATCCACCGCCCGCACCCTCCGCCTCATCGCCGTGAACCTCGCCGAAAGCCCCGCCGCCCCGCGTCCCAGCCTCTCCCTCGAATCCGCCACGCTCGGCACCGACCTCGTCATCGCCGGACTCCCCGTGCATCTCCACGTCGAAATCGCCAACCGCAGCGACGCCGAAACCATCGGCCACCTCCGCCTCGCCGCCGACGGCCTCGCCACCCGCGACGAGGCGGTAGTTCTACCGCCCAACGCCCGCCGCACCGTCCCCCTCTCCGTCACCTTCACCAAACCCGGCGTGCAGCTTCTCACCATCACCGCCACGCCCAGCCTCCTCCGCTCCGCCTCCGAAACCACCCTCAGCCTCGAGGTCCGCCCGCAACTCCACGTCTGGCTCCTCGAAGATCCCGCCGATCCCACCAACCCCACCGCCCTCGGTGAAGGCGAATTCCTCCGCCGCGCCCTCACCGCTACTGCGGGCACCACCGCGACCAACAACAGCGCGCTCAAACTCACCACCATCAATCTCCTCGACCTCACCCGCACCATCCCGACCAACGTCGATCTCGTCCTCCTCGCCGGCCCGCGCATCGTCACGCCCGCCATCGCCGAACCCGTCACGCGCTTCCTCCGCCAGGGCGGCGGACTCGTCATCGCCATGTCCCCCGCCGTCGTCCCCGCCGCCTACAACGACAGCTTGAAAACCCTCCTGCCCGCCCCGCTCGAAACCCCGAACCGCAACGGCTTTGATGCCGAAAATTTCCAAACCCCGCGCGCCGAAACCCTCGCCGCCACGCCCGGACTCTTCGCCGAGTTCGGCGACGGCCTCGGCGCGGAACTCGCCGCCGCGCGCTTCTACAACTTCATGCGCCTCGGCCCGCTCGCGGAAAACTCGCGTACCATTCTCGAACTCACCGATCGCCAGCCGCTCCTGCTCGAGCGCCGCATCGGCCGCGGCCGCGCGCTCTTCCTCGCCAGCTCGCTCGGTGTCTCGTGGAGTTCGCTGCCCGTGCGCCAGAGCTACGTCGCCTTCCTCCACCGCCTCGCCCACGCCGCCGCCGCGACCCGCGGCTACCCGCGCAACCTCGCGCCCGGCGAACCCTTCCTCACCGCCTGGCCCGCCACCAACGCCGTCAACGTCACCCTCCTCGCGCCCGACCAAAGCGAAACCACCGTCACCACGACTGAATCCGGCGGCGGCCATTTCCTCAGCGTCCCCGCGCCCACCCAGCGCGGCACCTACACCGTCCGCGCCGAAAACCGCGCCCACACCGAAACCTTCACCCTCGCCACGCCCCCCGCCGAATCCGACCTCCGCCCCGTCGATCCGCAACAAACCCGGCAGCTCGCATCCCTCCTCGCCTCACCGCTCCCCCCCCGCTGGCCCGCCGCTGTCGCCGCCCTCGGCCCCGCCGACGCCCGCCACGCCGCCTGGCCCTGGCTCCTCACCGCCCTCCTTGCCCTTTACCTCTTCGAGTCCTGGTTCATCCGCCGCCTGTGAAAGCGATTTTCAAAACCTTGGCCACCGTACCCGCCGTTATGAGGAGGCGGACGAACCCCCAGGAGCGCGGGCGGCCCGCCCGCGAGTGCCACGACCGTTCCCGCCTGTTCCAATCCGCCTGCCAGCGTATGGCTGCGCCAGGGTCCCGCAGTCGTCTCGCCCCGAGTCGGAATGGACGGCGCGAGGCCGCCCGAACTCGCAGGCGAGACGCCGACATTACCCCGGCCCCGGCGTTCAGTTTCTCCTCATGTCGGCCGCTCCCTCCCTGCGCATGAACCCCGCCACCCTCACGCGCCAACTCCTCACCACCGGCTCCCTCCCCGGCTGGCTTGCGTTGTTGCTCTTCGTCGCCCTCGGCGCATTCGTGGGCTGGCATCTCCACCGCGAACTCTCCGGCCAGACCAGCCCGCGACTCCTCCGAATCCTGTTCGCCCTGCGCCTCGCCATCGTCGCCCTCGCGCTGTGGCTCCTCTGCCGCCCCGTCCTCCTCATCACCGAACGCTGGCGCGAACAACCGCATCTCGTCGTCCTCACGCCCGATCACCCGAGCCTCAACGTCACCGAAGATTTCGGCGGACCCCACCACCGCACCGACGTCCTCGAAGCCATCGAGCAACGCCAGTTCGAAGGCCGCGTCACCGGCGCCTCCGCCCTCGCGCGCTCCCTTGAACACCTCGCCGCCATCGCCATCAACGCCGCCGCCCGCATCACGCGCGAGAGCGAACACCTCGCCAGCGCCCTCCCGCCGCGTCCCGATTTCACCCGCGCCCTGCCCGAGTTGAAAACCTCCCTCTCCGCCGCCCGCGACGACCTCTCCCGCCGCCAGGGCCTGCTCCCGCCCAAGCTCGCCAACGAATCACTCACCGCCACGCGCGACGCCGCCGCCAGCCGCCTCGCCGCCTTCTCGAGTTCCGTGCAGGCCACCGCGCAAGAAGTGGAACTCACCCAAACCCAGTTCGGCACCTACCCCGAACTCCTCACCAAACTCGCCGCCCGCCTCACCACCCTCGCCACCGAAGCCCGCCGCCTGGCCACCGACTGGCACGCCCTGCAAGCCGCCCTCGACGAAACCGCTGCCACCACCTCGCCCACGCTCAAAGCAGCCCGCGACCGCGCCCTCACGCGTCGCGCCTTCGCCACCGCCGCCGCGCAACACCTCGCCACCGCGCGCGATTTTCAAACCACCCACCTCACCGTCCTCACGCTCGCCGACGGCCTCCGCAGCGCCGCACGCAGCAGCACGCGTCCGTCCACCGCGCTCCTCGTCCTCGACGACGCCACCGCGCCGCTCACGCCCGCCGACCGCGCCGCCGCCACGCAACTCGCCGACGCCGGCATCCCCATCCACACCGCGCTCATCGGTGCCGACGGCTTCGAGCCGCCCGACGCCGGCCTCATCGCGGTGGAGATTCCCGGCATCATCCCCGTCGGCAAACGCATCAACGCCCGCGCCTTGGTGAAAGTGCAACTCGCCCGCGGCAACTCCGCCCGCCTCCTCGCCCGCACCGGCGAAACCGTCCTCGCGCAAACCACCATCACCTCCAATCGCGTCGTTGAACTCCCGCTCCGTTTCGACACCGAGGGCCGCCACGCCGTCGTGTTTGAAATCCAGACCGAAACCCCCGACGCCCAGCCCGCCAACCAAACCTTCGCCACCGTCATCGACGTCGTCGCCAAACCCCCGCGCGTCCTCGTCGTCAGCGACTCGATGAACGCCGACTTCGTCCTCCTGCGCGGCGTCGCCGAACAACTCCCCCACCTCCGCCTCGACGCCCTCCTGCTCGATCCGCAACTCGGAAAGCTCACGCTCGGCGGCGAGCTCGGCCAATTCCCCGCAACGCCCGAGCAGTGGCAATCCGTTGCCGCCCTCGTTCTCCTCGGCCGCCCCACCACCAACCTCCCGCCCGCCGCCCTCGCGAATCTTCCCGCCGCGGTCAACGCCGGCCTCCACGTCCTCCTCTTCGCCAACGCCGACACCAACGCCTGGCCCGCCGCGCTCAACCTCAGCATCCGCGCCATCTCTCCCTCGCCATCTCTCCAGCCCCGCCCCGACCTCTGGCTCCCGTTCTACTCTCTCGCCCGCGACGAATCCGATTCACTCACGCGTTGGCAACAACTCCCAACACCCACCACCACCTTCGCCCCCACGCCCGCCGGCATTCCGCTCCTCACCGGCGAGACCAATGCCCCGCTGCAACTTTTGCTGCGCGGGCGCGGCGGCATCATTTTCGCCGGCCTCCCCAACCTCGCGTCCCTCCGCGCCAACCAAAACGCCGCGAGCGTGAACCGCCTCCTCGCCGAACTCCTCGAACTCACCGCGCGCCCGTGGCTCGAAGGCGATTCCGGCCTTCTCCTCTTCCCGCCGCAGCCCGTCGCCGGCCGCAAACAACTCGCGTCCTTCAGCGCCGCGCTCACCGACGTGACCGGTGCAACCCACACACCCACCCCCTGGGACATGCAATGGCTCACCCCCGCCCCCACCAACGAAATAGCCTTCACCGCCGGCACCCAAAAATTCCGCCGCCCCATCCACCCGCTCCTCAACGCCGCCGACTTCACCCTCACCGCCCACGCCGCGCCGCTCGAAGAACTCAGCCGACTCGGCCACGGCCGCTTCGCCCCGCTCGTCGATCTGCCCGAGTTGCTCGCTGCGCTCAAACTCGCCCCTGCCCACCGCCACCACGTCACCTCGCACCGCCTCTGGTCCGGCCCCTTGCCGCTCATTTTGCTGCTCCTCCTCGTCACCACCGAATACCTCCTCCGCCGCCGCGCCGGCCGCGTGATGTGATGAAATGAGAACTCCCCTCCAAATTGAAGCCACGCCGCCAAGCGCCCAGAGCGAGACAATCGCTGACTTCGGCAATCCCAAAGGGATTGTGGCCTCCAGCCCAGGGTTGCGAGGAACGAGCTACCCTGGGTGGCTGGCTGGAAAATTTTTCAACCCCAACGGGGTTGCGACTTCCCGCCGCCACCGGGCCGCAACCCCGTTGGGGTTGTTGCCAATGGACCGCTTTTCCCAGGGTAGCTCGTTCCTCGCAACCCTGGGCTGGAGGCCGGAATCCCGTT
>CAZUUP010000326.1:0-6980 GCA_964623105.1 uncultured Akkermansia sp. | reverse complement strand
TCCGCAAGTTCACCGCCGCGCTCACCGGCCCGCGCGATGCGAAGCGCGGAGAGGACATTTTCAAACTCGCCTGCGCCACCTGCCATCGCGTCGGCAAGGAAGGCCACGACTTCGGCCCGGACTTGCTCGGCGAACTCGGCGTCGCGGAGGAAGCGCTTGTACGCCACCTGCTCCTGCCCAACGAACGCATCCGCCCCGGCTACGAAACGACCGTGGTGGACACCCGGGGCGGCGGCTCCGTCGTGGGCCTGCTCAAAGACGACGGCGCGACCAGCCTCACGCTCGCGCAGCCCAACGGCGCGGAGCAGGTGCTCTTGCGCAAGGACGTGACCGGCGTCCGCCGCGTGGCCGGCTCGCTAATGCCGAGCTTCGCCGAGACGCTCCCGCCCGCCGACCTCGCGAGCCTGCTCACATGGCTGCGCTCGAACCTCCGCGCGGACGCTGGCGTGCGCGCCGTGCTGTTCGACGAGGAGCCGGGCTTCGCCGCGCTGCTGAAGGAAGAGTCCGGCACCGCAACTATCGAGAGCACCGGCGCAGCGTCGGGGAAGATTTGCCTGCGCATCACGCCGCCCCAGCGCGCGGCCAAACAACTTCCCGGCTGGAACTACCGCATCGTGGAAAAGCCCGCCGCGCCGAACGAATTCCGCTACCTCCGCCTCAGTTGGAAGGCCAGCGGCGCGGGCGTGATGGTGGAACTCGCGCGCTCGGGAAACTGGCCGAAGGCTGACGACGCCACCGGCCGCTACTTCGCCGGCCGCAACACCACCGCCTGGCAGGCCCGCGAAGTCAGCGCGAAACCTCCGCGCGACTGGGACACCGTCACGCTCGACCTCTGGCGCGACAGCGGCAGCACCACCCTCACCGGTCTCGCCCCCACCGCCCTCGGCGGCGACGTCTGGTTCGATCGCATCGAACTCCTGCGCCAGCCCTGATCCCACGCACCCCAAGCCGGCTTATGACTTCTATCACCCGCCGCCACTGGCTCACATCTCTCTCTTGCGCCACCGCCGCCATTGCGTGTTTCCCCCGCCTGCCACGGCTGGCTCGGGCCGCCGAACCCGCCAACCCGATCCCTTCCGTCCTCGATCTTGGCAGCCGCCGCGAACTGTTCGTGGACCGCCTTCTGCTCGACCGCATGGAGAACACCACTCTCAAGCTCCACGAACCCATCTCCGGCGGCATCGCCATCAAACTCGATCAACCTTGGGAAGGCCCCGCCAATGCCGGTTACTCCGTCCTGCGTCACGAGGGAAGATTCCTGCTCTATTATCGCGCCATGACCCTGGCCAAAGGTGACGACTCCGGCGCGCTGTGCGTCGCCATCAGCGATGATGGTGCCAGCTGGACAAAGCCCAAGCTTGGCCTCATCGAACGCGCCGGGCGCCGCGATACCAACCTAATTGCCGACGAAAACCGCCAACCCCTGATGGGCACCCCCTGGTTCGACGCCCGCCCCGGCGTCCCGCCTGCCGAACGCGTCAAGCTTCTTGCCAGCGAACCCCTCAGCGGCGAAAAGCACACTGCCTTCAAAGATCCCGCCGGTCCAAAACGCCTCGTGCTCTGGTCGTCACCCGATGGTTTCAACTTCCGCAAACTCCCGCGCCAACCCGAGATTGTCAGCCGCCTCCGCAATTGCTTCGACGGTGGCAACACCCTGTTCTGGAGCGAGGCCGAACAGCAATACGTCCTATACTATCGCTGGTACGACGGCCCCTGGGGCGCCGGCCACCGCACGGTTGCCCGCACTACTTCGAGGGACTTTCACACATGGTCCGAGCCGGTTCCCATGACCTACGGCAACACCCCCCGCGAACAGTTCTACACCAACAACACCGATCCGTACTTCCGTGCCCCGCACCTCTACCTCGCCCTTCCCGCTCGCTTCATGGAAGGCCGCCGCGTCGTCACCGACGAACAGGTGAAGGTCATCGGACTGAAAACCTCGCAAGGACATTTCTACGGCAACGATTGCTCCGACGCCGTTCTCCTCTCCAGTCGCGCCGGCTCGACCCAATACGACCGCACCTTCATGGAAACCTTCGTGCGCCCCGGCCCCGGCGCCGCGAACCGGGTTTCCCGCACCAACTATCCCCTCACCGGCATCTATCCCGCCAATCCCGCGCAACTCATGTTCTTTGTCGCCCGCCAATACATGCAGGAAAGCTGGCACATTGAACGCCTCCTCCTGCGCACCGACGGCTTTGCGTCCGTCAGCGCCCCGTGGACCGGCGGCGAACTGGTCACCAAGCCCCTTCGCTTCACCGGCGACGAACTGGAAATCAACTACCGCAGCGGCGCCGCGGGCAGCATCCGCGTCGAGTTGCAAGACGCCGGCGGCAAGCCCCTCCCCGGACGCACCCTGGCCGAATGTCCCGAAATCATTGGCGACGAAATCGCCCGCACCGTCCGCTGGAAATCCGGTTCCGACCTGCGCCCGCTTGCCGGCCAACCCATCCGCCTCCGCTTCGCCCTTCGCGACGCCCAGCTCTTCGCCCTCCAGTTTCGCAAACGCCCGCCCAACTGAGTCGCACCGCGGCGCTCGCATTGCCAGGTCCCGAATGCGCGCACCGCCGTCCCGCACCTTCGTCTGGATAGCCTCCCCAATCCCTTACTCCACCCGCACCGACTGCGTCGCGCTCCCTCCTCGCTTGATCACCGCCACCTCCTCCTCGATTCGCGCCGTCTGCGTCCGGATCATCTGTTTCAAATTCGCCACCGCCTTGTTGTGCGCTTTCACCTCCCCGCGCTCGAGCGCCGGGCGGATCCGGCGTTGCATGTCGCCAATGGATTTCTCCATCGCCGGCACACTCCAGACCCGCTGATAAAGTTCCATCAGCCGTTCCTGATATTGTCGGCGCCCCTCGGGTGTCGCCACCAACACCTTCGCCAGATAACCCACCCCGTTCGGATAAAGCGGGCATTCCTCCGCAAACACCTGATCCATCCCCGTCGGCATGAACACAAACCGCCGCGCGTCCGGATCAAAGTAAATCCGGTAATTGTTCTTGTTGATCATGTAGCCATCGTCATGCCCCACCAGCGCTTCCATCACAATGAACGTCCGGAACCGCTCCACATCCAGCGTCTCGCCCATGCGTCGCAACCGCACCGCCGGATCCTTCTCGTGCGCCGCCTCCCACAAAGCCCCCAGATCGCCCGTCTTCTTCACGCCGGAGCGCGAGGTCTTGGGTTTCAGCTCATCGATGTCGTGCGACAACCCCGAATCGTAAAAACCCCCGTCGCTGCTCTTGAAATGCCGCCGCAGAAAGGTCCCGTCGAAGCCTTCCTTGAACACATACATCCCCAAATCCCGCCCGTTCAACGTCACCCGCACCTGCGTCACCCGCGGACACGGCACGCCCGCCGCGCGGAACAAATCCGCCGCCAACCGCTCCATCATCAGGCTCTCGTCCTCCGCCGCATTGTTCAGATGCACCTTGTCCATGCCGCGAAACTTTTGCTCCTTGTTGAACTTGTCGAAATTCAGCGTGAACGAGGGTTTTTCATCCACCGACTGGAACGTGCCCAACCCGCCCTTCAAATGCAGCCCCACCTCCTTGAACGTCGCCCCGCCCTCGCGCACCGTGGCCCGCACATACTCATGCGGATCGCGTCGCAACACCGGCAACGCCTCCGCCGCCAGTTCCAGTTCGATCCGCGCCACCTTTTCCGCCGCGAAAAACGCGACGCTTTCATCAGGCTCCGCGCCGCCACGTGCCCCATCCGAAAACAGGCACAAACCCGCGACCACGGCCAGCGCCGCCAGCAACCGCCGTCCGTCTCCGCTTCTCGACATCGCCGCCGCCAGCCTTTCCGTTGCCCAACCAGTGTCCATCCCCTCCTCATCGGCATCTCTGCCGACTTTCCCAACCTCCCCGCCGCCGTCGCCCTACTTCATCCCGCTGATCCACTCGCGCAACAACTTGACCGCCAGTTCGTCCACCACGCCGGATGCCAGCGGCGGCATGTGCCCAGGTTCCCGCATCGCCACCCGCCGGAACAACACGGATCGCTCCGGCGCCCCCGGCGCCACCAACCGCGCCTCCGCGATCCCAAACGTATGATGTAGCGGCTTCTCGTCGATCAGTTTCATCTCCGCACGTCCCGTCAAGAACTCCAGGTTGATCTGCGCATTCCCACCGCCCGCCTCCACGTGGCAGTGGGCGCAATTTGCCTGCAAATACGATCGCGCCCGCGCATCCAGCGGCATGGTTGCATCCGCCGGGTCCGCCAGGCGTCGCAATTGCGCAACTCCACGCGGTAACATCGTCGTCTTCTCCGGCACCACACGCTGGCCCGGCAGAGCGCTGGCCAGCTTCACAGCCGCCTCCAGCTTCTCTCCCTTCAAACCCGCCGCGCCCAATTCCCGGCGCACCGCATCCCGCTCGTACGCCGCCCGGTCCACTTTGAACAACCCCATGCGCTCCAGATACTCCAGTTGATTCTCCTTCCGCCCCCCGCCGTAATCGTGCATCCGGTTCATCTGCGCCTCCGTCAACCCCAGCACATACTTCGCCGCGCGCGAATGGCACACCATGCACTCCGCCCGGCTCGGGAAATGCCACTTCACCTTCCGTTCACCACCCGCCGCCGCATCCCGGACCGTGTATTCCCGATCCTCCCCCGCCAGGCCCAGCAACGTCGCGTCGGTCTGCTCGTCGTTCCAGACATAGGTGTAGCCCACCCACTCGCCCTGCTGTTTCAACATCAACCGCGTCTCCAGGCGCCGCGCCGACGACGCTTTCCCGGTCTCCATTTCCAGCCCAAAATGCTTCACCAACACCGCCCCATCCGGAAAATCCCAGCCCCGGTTGTGCGTAAACCCGATCTTCGTGTCTGCCGGCACCCCCAGCCACCGCTCCTTCACCGCTCCATCCGACCACAGCGGCGAGTTGACCGAATACGGAATCAATCCCGCCGCCGCCTTTAATTCCCGCATCGAACTGAACAACCCCGTCTCACTCAGCTTCCGCGGAAACTCGGGTCCAGTCGTCACCACCGGCACCTCCTCCAGTCGGTAAATCCCGCCCGCATAGTCCAGCACCAGCAATTCCCCTTCCGCATCCAGCCCAAATCCCGTGAGCGCGTACGACGTGTCCGTCAATTCCTTGTGCCACACCACCCGCTTCCCGTCATGCCGCGCCCCCCAAATCTTCCCCGTCGAGTAATCTCCATACACATACGCCCCCACTAATCCCGGCAGTTTCCTCCCCCGATACACCACCCCGCCCGTCAGCGACCGCGCCTCCGAATGATGATGCTCGAGCGTCGGCGGCGTCAGCGGCTGCGGCCCCATCTTGCGCGAAAGATAAAACGGATGACTCCCCTCATAAACACTCCACCCATAATTCGCCCCCCGCTCCAGCAACCGCGCCATCTCCCACACATCCTGCCCGTTCTCGCCCACCCAGATCTGCCCGCTCTCCCGGTCCGCGCTGATCTTCCACGGATTCCGCAACCCATACGCCCATGTTTCCGGTCGCGCACCCGCCACCGCCAAAAACGGATTGTCCCGCGGCACCGAATAAAACTTCCCCGCCTCCGGCCGGTCCACGTCAATCCGCAAAACCTTCGCCGTCAACAAACTCAAATCCTGCCCGACCGCCCCCATGTCCGAATCGCTCGTCCCATCCCCCGAAGTCACATACAACATCCCGTCATTGCCAAAGCATAAATCCGCCCCGTTGTGCCCGTTGGACAGCCACTCGATCACCACCTTCCGCGACCCCGTATCCACCCGCCACGGCGCCGCGCGCTCCATCTGATACCGCACCACCCGGCTGTGGTTCCCGCGCTTTCCATCCGGTCCGTTGCCACCCAGAAAAATCAGTCCGTTCGTCGCAAACCCCGGATGAAACGCCAGCCCATACGCCGTCTCCGGCACCGCCAGCATTACCTCCGCCGCGGACACGTCGCCCCGGTTCGCAAACCGCCGGATGCGGCTCACATTCGTCCCCGACCGCGCCAACTCCAGCAGCACCAACTGATCGCTCCCCGGCAGCGCATACACATTCACCGGGCTCTGCACCGGTAAATTGGTAAACGTCACCACCGCCCGATACGGTGCCGGCGGCTCCGGCGAACCTGCCAGCCGCGTGCCCCGCCACACGACCCGTTCCGCCGCCGGCGGACCCACAAAGCGCAATGGCGAATACTGGTCAAACGCATGGAAGTTCAACTGCTTCAATGGCGCGGTCGTCGAATAACCCGGATCATCCAATCCCACCGAATAATCCACCCGGCAAAACGCAAACGTCCATTCCTCCCCCGCCTCCGGACGTCCCCCCGTTCGCGCAAAATCCCGCCATGGAATCCGCCCCTCCACCGACCACCCCTTGTCCGCATCCACATAATTGTTCAGCGTCCCCGCCAACACCACCCGCGTCTCCATCCCAAACTCCCCGTCCCCCTTGAACCGCTCATACCCGCCCGCCCCCCGCGACGGCAGGAACATGTCCAGCTTGGCATTCGCCGGGTTCACCTCGAACTCGTAATACCCCTTCCGGTCCCGCGCCGGTTTTACGAACAGCTCAAAAACATCTCCCAGCCAGATCGTTCCGTCATGATTCGTCACCCCGGCATACAAATCCCGGTCCTCCATCTCCGCGTGAAAATAAAGAAATTCCCGGTCCCACAAGATTCGTGCCTTCGTCGCCGTCGGTCCCGGGCGATCCCCCTTCCCCAGCCAGGGCATGGAAAAACTCGTGATCATCTCCGCTCCCCGCCACGCCGCCTCATCCGCCTTTCCATCTAACACAACTCCCCCCACCGCCCAGCGACACTCAAAAACCCGCTCCGCCACCACCGGCGCTTTCGGCTCCGTCACCGCCGCCGGCGCTTTCGCCGGGGTCGCCACCGGAACCGGCGCCAGCACCGGCAACGCCAACGGCACCGCGCCAGCATCCTTTGCCTCACCCTTCGGCCCCTGATACGTCGAGCACGCTGCCAATCCCAACACCACCCCCGAGACGCCACCCCAC
>CAZUUP010000325.1:0-7002 GCA_964623105.1 uncultured Akkermansia sp. | reverse complement strand
GGCAAACCACTAACCGGCACTGACTTGCACTAATGAAACCAGGCCATCGCCGTTCGCCAAGCAGGGGAACCTGTTCCGCGCCCTCCGATGAGTGCTGGTCAGTGTCGGTTAGTGGTTTTCTCCGGGACTCTGGTTTCAACTGCGGCCTGTAGGTCGAGCGAAATAAGTCGTGGACGGCTGCGGGTCGCGGGTTGCCGGGGCGAGCTTCGGGGTTCGGTATTATTTCTGCTCGGCGGCGCGGCGGGCGGCGGCATCCTTGCCGGAGACAAATTTGTCGGCCAGCCGCCGACCTTCGGCCATGACTTCGGGCTTCAACGAGATGTTTAGCTGGCCGAGGATGTGATCGGCGTCGGGGTCGCCCTGACGGGCGGCAAGGAGAATCCATTTGTAAGCTTCGACGGGGTTTTTGGGGACATCGGTGCCATCGTTATACATCATCCCGAGTTGGAACTGTCCTTTCACATCGCCCCAGTCGGCGGAGGCGCGAAACCAGCGGATGGCCTCGGGGACATTCTTGGGAATGCCGTCGCCAGCCAGGTGCATGCCGCCGATGCGCAGGAAGGCGTCGAGGTAACCTTGTTCGGCGGCCTTGCGAAACCAGAAGAGGGCGGCGTCCGCGTCCTTGCCGACACCCATGCCGCGGAGATGACGGAAGCCGAGATTGTATTGGGCCTTGGGGTCGCCTTTCTCGGCGGCGCGGCGATACCAGCGCACGCCTTCCTCGGGATTTTTCGGAACCCCACGTCCGTTTTCGTAGATGTCGCCGAGATTGTTCTGCGCCTTGGGATGGCCCTGTTCGGCGGCTTTGAGATACCAGCGGACGGCCTCGGTCGCGTTGGTCTTGACGCCCAAGCCGCGGTCGTAGGCGCGACCAACTTGAAACTGGGCTTCGGCGTCGCCACGCTCGGCGGCAGCACGCCATTGCTTGAAGTCCGGAGCGGGGGCGGAAGCCGGATCCGCCGCGGGCACGCGCTGCGAAAGGAGGCACACGCAGGCGACGCTGAAAGAGAGGAGACGTGCGATTGCGGAATGAGCGGTCATGGCGGGAAAATAGATTCGGGAGGTGAATGTTCAAGGGGGGAATTGGGGTTTGGCGGCGGATGCCGCGCCGGCGGAGTTTGAAGTCGAAAGGCGCGCCTCAGTGGAGATTGAAACAGGCCCGGCTGAATGCGGGCGCTTTGCAAATGCGGGCAAACCTGCTTGGCTGGGGAGGCAAAGATATGAACGCAATGGAATCCGACACGGTTTCAAAGATCATCGACAAGCTGATTGACTACGCCTTCGAGTACGGGCCGAAGCTGGTGGCGGCGACGGTGATGCTGATAGCGGGTTTGATCGTCGCGCGCTGGGTCGGGAAACTGGCGTGGCGGTCGCTGGCCAGGCGGAATCTGGAACCGCCGGTCAAGGCGCTGATCGTCAAGCTGGTGCGGGTGCTGGTGCTGGCGTTGACGATGGTGATGGTGCTCGAGAAGGTCGGGGTTGCCATCGCGCCGTTGATTGCGGGCATCGGGGTGGCAGGCGTGGGCATTGGGTTGGCGATGCAGGGGGTGCTGGCGAACATCGTGGCGGGGTTGACGATCATTTTCACGAAGCCGTTCCGGGTGGGGGAGTATCTGGAGTTGGTGGGGGTGCATGGCGAGGTGTTGTCGATCGAGTTGTTCAGCACCACGCTGACACATGCGGACCGTTCGCTGGTGGTGATTCCGAATCGAAAGATCGTGGGGGAAATCCTGCACAATTACGGGATGCTGCGGCAACTTGACCTGACGGTGGGGGTCGCGTACGGGACGGATTTGAACGTGGCGCTCGGCGTCGTGAACCGGATACTGGCGGGCAATGCGCGGGTGGTGAAGGATCCGGCGCCGGTGGTGGGGACGGCGGCGCTGGTGGACTCGTCGATCAATCTGGCTATTAAGCCGTGGGTAAAGCTCGCCGATTATGTACCCGCACAGGCCGAGATCAACAAAGCGGTCATCGAACATTTCCGGGAAGCCGGGATTGCGATACCGTTTCCGCAGCGTGAGGTCCGACTTTTGAACGTGGCTGCGGACGGGTCGGAGATCCGGACCGGTGTGCGGACGGCGAGCTGAATGTTGTTTTGCCGCCGGCCAGGTTTTTGAACGGCTGCCTCCATGAGTTCCTCGACAACCAGCGCCGATTTCGGGCCCGCTCCCCTGGAGCTGCAGCCGTGTTCGGTGGCGATCTTGTACGATGACGGCCCGAGCCGCACGCGGGCGATTCAGCTTTGCGATCATCTGGTGCGGGAATTCTGGCGGGACATGCAATTCCGGCTGAACTGGTGGAAGACGGCGCATCTGGGGGATGCCGACCTGTCGCAGGCGGCCGCGTGGAGTGTGCGGCATGCGCAGATCGTGGTTGTGGCGGCGGTGAACCGCGGGGAATTGCCCGCCGGTCTTGCAGTCTGGCTGGACAAGGCATTGCACAACCCGATGAATGGCGATCGCATGCTGATCGGCTTCGGTGCCGACCCGGCCGCGGAGAAGGACGGAGCCAGTCCGCTGTTGCGGGGACTGCAGGAGTGCGCGATGCGAGCGGGCATGGACTTTCTCCCGCGACTCACGGCGGACCCCATGGTGGCGGCAGCGCAACTGACGCGGCACTCGAATGAGGGTGTGCGGGCGGTGTTGCAGGGCATGCTGGAGCGCCCGTTGACGCCGCCGTCGCAGTTGCACGACTGAGCGGTGCGCCGCGCGGGTTTGCTTGCGATGGCGGAGTTCCGCGGGCAATCTCCGGGGCGTGACCCACACGCCCCAAACACCGGATCTGGCAGGCCGGGTGAATTCCCTCTTTGTGCATGGCGCCCGGGCGGGCGGGCCGCTGGTGCCGGTTGATTTCCTGGAACTGATTGCGGGCAAAGGGGTGCTCGGTGATCCGCGTTATTTTGATCGTGGCTCGCGGCGGCAGGTGAGCCTGATTGCGCGCGAGGAAATCGCGGCCCACGCGGACGCGCTGGGTTTAGGAGAACTGGCGCCCGGGGTGGTGCGTTCCAACATCGAAACGACCGGCGTGGACCTGGGTGGACTGCTGGGCTGGGAGGTGCGGGTGGGAACGGCGGTGCTTTATTTCTACGCGCCGCGGACGCCCTGCGCAAAAATGGATGCGATATGCGAGGGATTGCGAGAGCGCATGGGTGACGGCCGGCAAGGGGTGTTGGCGCAGATTGTCACGACGGGCCGGGTGCAGCCGGGGGACACGTTGACACCGCTAAGACTGGTGGGAAGGGCGCGGCCGCATCTGCCGTGAGAATCCTCGTTGTTTCCAATCTTTATCCGCCCGTGAGTCCCGGGGTGGGGGAATGGCGTTGCCAGGCGATTAGCGAAGCGCTCCAGTTGCGGGGACACGCAGTACAGGTGCTGACCTCCAATTTCGGAATCACGCGCGAGGAACGGGGTTCGGAGGTGGAGCGGCGACTGCGCCTGAACGGGGCATTTGGGGTGCCGGCGGTGATGGATTTCAAGGGGATGCGTGCGATCGAATGGCACAACCAGCGGGTGCTGGCCGAGACGATCGAGCAGTTCCGGCCCGAGTTGCTGTTCATCTGGAGCCTGCGCGGGCTGTCGAAGGCTCTGGTGCTGGCGGCGCGAAGGCTCCGGATTCCCGTGGTGTACGATGTGGCGGACGATTGGATGATCACGGACCTGCCGAGCGATCCCTGGCTGCGTTGGTGGAACAGCGCCCGGATGCCGCTGAAGGTGCAATGGCAGCGCCGTATGCTGGAGTGGACCGGGCAGCGCGACAAACTGGAGCGCGAGATTCCGACGCGGGCGACTGCGGTCAATGGACCCGGAGCGCAGTTCTTTGATGGAGCAGCGGGGGGTGGCGAGGGTGGGGAGGTGCCCGGCGGCTTTGACTTCGCGCGGATTTATTTTTGCAGTGAATACCTGCGCGACCGGGCACGGCGGGCCGGGTTGCGCGTGGACCATGCGGAGATGATCCGGCCGGGAGTGGCGACCGAGGTTTATTTTGCCGAACCGCGACCGGCGACGACGCCAACGCGGCAACTGTTGATCTGCACGCCGTTGGTGAAGGAGAGCGGGGTTTTGACGGCGCTGACAGCCGTGCGGCAGGTGTGCGCGAACGGGATCAAGCTCACGGCGACGGTTTGCGGCAAGGGGCCATCGGATCATGTGGCGTTGTTGCGCTCATTCGTCATCGAGCACCGTTTGCCGGTGGAGTTTGTCAACCACGCCCCGCGGTCGCGAGAGTCCGTCCAACTCTTCCGCACGGCAGATGTTTTTCTGCATCCGGAGGAATGGCCGGAACCGTGTGTGCTCACGCCGCTGGAGGCAATGGCCGCGGGGCAGGCGGTGATCGGTTCGACTGCGGGGGGCGGCGCGGAGATTTTCCGGCACGGGGAGAATGCGCTGGCGTTTGAACCGGGCGATGCGGCAGCCATGGCGGAATGCATCCGCAGCCTGGTGGCGTCGCCGCAGTTGCGGCATACTCTGGCGGAGACCGGGCAGACGGAGGTGGTGAGCCGATACAACGAGGTGGCCAGCGCGGATCGTGTGGAAAACTACCTGCGCGAATCGCTGGAGAGCGGCAAGGGTGCTTGATGGCGCGAATGTGGCGGGCGCGCCCCCAACCCGCTTCGGCGGGGGTGAACACGAAAAAGCCGCTCGGGAAAGCCTTCGCAGTTGACGCTTCAAGGCTCACTCCTAAGATGCCGCGCAATTCCAAACCAACGATATGAGCCAGAACGCCAAACCAGCCGCCACCGACCCCAGTGCCCGCACGGAACGCAAGGACATCGCCGTCATCAAGCCCGCGAAGGAATTTGCCAGCAAGGCCCACATCAAGTCGCTGGCCCAGTATCGAAAACTGTACGACGAATCGATCAAGTCGCCCGAGCGTTTCTGGGGCCGGCAGGCGGGGGCCGAGTTGGTCTGGGCCAAGCCCTTCAAGAAGGTTCTCCAATTCAAGGCCCCGAACGCCAAGTGGTTTCTCGGCGGCAAGCTGAACGTCAGCGCCAACTGCCTCGACAAATGGCTCGACACGCCGCATGCCAACAAGGCGGCGATCATCTGGGAGGGCGAACCTGCCTCACCCGGCAAGGTCGGCGAGGAACGCACGATCACCTACCGGCAGCTTCACCGCGAAGTCTGCCAGTTCGCCAATGTCCTCAAGCGCCACGGCATCAAGGCGGGTGACCGGGTGCTGATTTATCTGCCCATGGTGCCGGAGGCGGCGGTGGCAATGCTGGCGTGCGCGCGCATTGGCGCGGTTCACTCGGTGGTATTTGGCGGATTCAGCGCACAATCGGTGGCGGATCGCGTGCATGATTCGCAGGCACGGATGATCATCACGGCGGACGGCGGATTCCGGCGCGGCGCCGTGGTGCAGTTGAAGAAGAGCGTCGATGAAGCCCTGGTCATCAAGGGGGCTGACGGACAGCCGCTGGCCAAGACCATCGAGAAGGTGATCGTGCTCCGGCGCACCCAGACGGACATCCATATCCAGGAGGGGCGCGATGTGTGGTGGCACCGGGAACTGGAGTATGTCACTGCCGATTGCCCCGCAGCGCCCATGGACAGCGAGGCGCCGTTGTTCATCCTTTACACCAGCGGTTCGACCGGGAAACCCAAGGGCATCCTGCACACCACGGCCGGCTACCTGCTCGGCGCGAAGCTGACCAGCAAGTACGTCTTCGATCTGCGCGACGAGGATGTTTACTGGTGTACCGCGGATGTGGGCTGGGTGACCGGCCACAGCTATGTGGTATATGGCCCGTTGGCCAATGGCGCGACGAGTCTGATGTACGAAGGCGCGCCCAACTGGCCCGAGCCGGACCGTTTCTGGCGAATCATCGCGAAGTATGGCGTGACCATTCTCTACACCGCGCCGACGGCCATCCGCGCCTTCATGAAGTGGGGCGATCAGTGGCCGAAGAAGCACGATCTCAGTTCCCTCCGGTTGCTTGGCTCCGTCGGCGAGCCCATCAATCCCGAGGCGTGGCTGTGGTATCACAAGGTGATCGGCGGCGGGCGTTGTCCGATTGTCGATACCTGGTGGCAGACCGAGACCGGCGCGATCATGATCACCCCGCTGCCCGGGGCAACGCCGACCAAACCCGGCGCGGCGACGCTGCCGTTCTTCGGCATCCTCCCCGAGATTGTCGATGATGCGGGGAAGACGTTGCCGAAGAATTCGAGCGGCAAGCTGGTGATTCGCAAGCCGTGGCCGAGCATGTTGCGCGGGGTCTGGGGCGATCCCAAGCGCTTCGTCGAGACTTACTGGAGCGAGGTCAAAGGCAGTTACTTCACCGGCGATGGTTGCCACGTGGACAAGGACGGCTACTTCTGGATCATCGGGCGCATTGATGACGTGCTGAATGTCGCCGGGCACCGCATCGGGACCGCCGAGGTGGAAAGTGCGTTGGCGAGCAATCCGAACGTGGCCGAAGCCGCCGTGGTGGGGCGTCCGGACGAACTCAAAGGGCAGGCGCTGGTGGCCTTTGTGATTCTCAAGAGCGGGGTGAAGGCGCATCCCGAGTTGCGCGAGGAACTCCGCCAGCACGTTGGCAAGGAGATTGGCCCGGTGGCCAAGCCGGACGACATCCGGTTCGCGGAGGCGCTGCCGAAAACGCGGTCCGGAAAGATCATGCGCCGGCTCCTCAAACAGGTGGCGGCCGGCGTCGAGATCAAAGGTGATACGACGACGCTCGAGGATCTCAGCGTGCTGGCGAAACTGGCGACGCCTGAGGATTGACCGGACACAAAGTCGTTGGGGACACGCCGCAGCGTTTGCTTGATCCGGCCCGGTACGGCTGTGCTGCTGCGCGGTCGCAACCTATGCGGCGGTGAGACGGCGTCAGGTGCGGGCGCGTGGGACGAATCGGCGGCCTGGCGGGAAGGTTACGGAAGGCGCACAGCGTGTCCCTGCCGGGATGAGCTGAGGCCCGTCACCGCGCACCCGTGGCGAGATACGGTGCATCCCGAAGTTGTTGGTGAAGGGCAAGGCCGGGCGAGGGGCAGAGGCACG
>CAZUUP010000324.1:0-7047 GCA_964623105.1 uncultured Akkermansia sp. | reverse complement strand
TTTTCATTGCGGGCGGGAGTTTTTCGGAAATCGGAGAGGGTGCAAAGTGAAAAGTGGGGGAGGGGGGCGAAAACGGGATGGAACTGGATTGGAGAACAGTGTAGCTGCGAATTCGGTGGGCGGGTCACGGGGCGGTGGGGCAGGGGAATTTGGGGCAGGGGAATGGGAAGGGGGGAATTGATGGGTGGGGTGGTGGTTGGGGCTGGACGGAGGCAACTGTGAGGGATAGCGTTCCTCCATCAATTTCAAGGCTCTCAGGTGACAGGGTGTCGAGAAATTGGCCTTTGGGGCCGGGGTTGGGGCTGGGGTGTGTGGGCATGAGAACGGTGCGATTACAGATTTGGCTGTGGCTTCTGGCCCTCGGTTTGGGGGTCTCGGTGGCGGCGCGCGCGGAGCAGGTGGTGATCAGCGAGATCATGTATTATCCGCGGGGGGAGTTGCCGGAGTTCGTGGAGATTTACAACAACACGTCCAATCCGTTTGACATCGCGGGTTGGAAGCTGGGGGGGCACATCGAGTATGCGTTTCCGGCGTTTGCGGCGGCGAATCCGCGGCTGACGATTTTGCGTCCGTTCGAGCGAATCGTGGTGGCGCAGGCGGATGAGAAGGAGATGCGCCGGGCGTACAAGATTCCGGAGACGGTGCGGATTTTCGGGCCGTGGGTGGGGCGGTTGGGGAAGACCGGGGACCGAATCCGGTTGCGGGACAAGAACGGGCTGGTGATCTGTCAGGTGCGCTACAGTGACCGGGGGCGCTGGTCGCCGGCGGCGGCGGGGGCGGGGCATTCGCTGGTGTTGATCAATCCGGACAAGTCGGTGGATGACTGGCGGAACTGGACGGTGAGCACGAAGCCGGGCGGCACGCCGGGGACGGATCCGACGCGGGAGCTGGAGATACCGGTGGCGAATCCGGAGGTGGTTTCGCGGGAGGGGGTGGTGCTGTTTGATTATGGGGATGCGTGGCGGTATTTCACGCGGCCGGGGGCGCCGGATCCGAAGTGGAAGGACAAGGTGTTCGACGACCGGTCGTGGGCGATTGGGGCGGGGATGTTTGGTTTTTGCCCGACGCCGCTGCCGACGCCGGGGATTCGGACGCCGATGCGGGCGGGGGTGTGGACGGTTTATCTGCGGAAGGAGTTTGTGTTCAATGGTTCGAATCAGGGGTTGAAGCTGACGTTGGACAACATCGTGGATGATGGGGCGGTGTATTATCTGAACGGGCAGGAGATTGGGCGGGTGGGAATGCCGGGCGGCAACGTGGCGTATGGGACGCCAGCGGCGCGGAATCTGGGTGAGCCGAAGGAGGAGTTGAATGTGTTGCCGGCCATCAATCCGGCGTTGGTGGTGAAGGGGACGAATGTGCTGGCGGTGGAGGTGCATCAGGCGGCGTTGAACAGTCCGGACCTGGTGTTTGGGGCGCGGTTGAAGGGGGCGGGTCCGGGCTTGGGACCGGCGCAGGGTCAGACGGAGGTGGTGTTCAATGAAATCCGGCCGGGAAGCGCGGGCAAGGGGTTCATCGAGTTTTACAACACGGGGGTGCAGCCGTTGAACCTGAAGGATTTTTACATCAGCAATTACCGGAGCAACCTGACGCGGTTCAAGATTTCGGCGAACATGGTGATCCGGTCGAAGGGTTTTGCATCGGTGGACTACGAGACCACGCGCCTGCCGGTGGGGGCGACGGAGTTTTTCCTGACGGCGCCGGATGGCAAGACGGTGTTGAGCGCGTTGCGGCATCCCGTGCCGATCGTGGACAAGTCGCTGGCCCGCAAGCCGGACGGGGCGGCGAGCTGGGTGTTGATGGCGGATCCGACGAAGGACGGGCCGAATGTGAGCGGGACGGGGCTGGTGAGCGCGGTGCGGTTGAACGAGGTGGAGTTTGCGACCGGGATGTTCAACAAGCAGAAGCGCATCGAATGGGTCGAGTTGTTCAATGCGGGATACGCGCCTCAGAATCTGGCGGGGTATTTCCTGGCGTCGCAGAAGGACTTTGGCGACAAGGTTTCATTGCGGGATGTGACTTTGCCCGCGCGGTCGGTGAAGGCGTTCAGCGTGCAGTTTCCGGTGGCGCAGGAGGAGGTGACGGTCTATCTGGTGGATGGGGAGAATTCGGTGAAGGATGCGTGGACGTTCACGCCGCCGAAGCGGGGAGATTATTACCAGGCGTTCCCGGACGGGTCGCGCGAGTGGTATTCGGCGGAGAAGGGGACCAAGGACAAGCCGAACAATCCGGCGCGCAATCAGGATGTGGTGGTGAACGAGATCATGTTTGCGCCGCCGTACACACAGAAGAAGAGCGAGTTCATCGAGTTGCACAATCGGGGGAGGAGCACCGCAAACCTGTCGGGATGGCATTTCACGGACGGGGTGGAGTTTACTTTTCCCAAAGGAACCAAGATTCCTGCGGGCGGGTATCTGGTGGTGGCGGGGGATGAATCTTTCCTGCGGGGCATGCATGGGAACATCAATGCCATCGGCAACTTCGAGGGCAAACTCAGCAACAAGGGGGATGTGGTGCGGTTGGTGGACGAGGTGGGGAATCTGGTGAGCCAGGTGGATTATCGGTTCGGCGGGGACTGGCCGCAGACGGCGCACAACGGGGGCAGCAGCCTGGAATTGCGGCATCCGCTGATGGACCCCAGCCTTTCTTCGGCGTGGGCGGACAGTAGCGAGGGGAGCAAGTCGAAGTTCAGAAAGTATGAGTACTCCGGGGTTTACGAAGAGTGGCTGCGAGACGGGCAGCCGGCGGACTATCAAGAACTGCACTTTTATCTGATCAGCAAGGGGCATGTGGTGTTGCGGAACATCCAGTTCCGGCTGAACGGAGAGGGGACCAACTACATCGCGAATCCGACGGTCATGTCGCCGAATGGCCAAAGCAGTAATGGGTGGGTGTGCCAGGGGACCCACTGGGCGAGTTACATGACCAACGGGGAATTGCATCTCATTTCTGACGGCCGGGGGGACAACCGTGCCAACCGGGCGGAGATTGACATCGTGGGGATCCAAAAGGGGCAGAAGTATCAGTTGAGTTTCGAGGCGCGGTGGCTGGCGGGGACCCCGCGGTTGATCGCCCACACTTGGGATTACAGCATCAATCCGTCCTTCCTGCTGGAGGTGCCGCCGAACGTTGGAACGCCGGGACGGGCCAACTCGAGGCTGTCGCCGGCGCCGGCGCCGCAGGTTGAGCGGTTGCTGCACAGTCCGGCGGTGCCGCGGAGCAAGGACACGGTAAAGGTTACGGCGTACGTCTCGCCGATGGTGCGGGTGGCGAGCGTGCAGCTTTTCTACCGGACGGACAGCAACACGGACAAGACGCCGTGGGTGAGCAAGCCGATGTTCGACGATGGGAAGAGCGGCGGCGACATGATTGCGGGCGACGGGACGTACACGGCGGAGATTCTGGACCAGCGGAACAACGGGCAGATCGTGCAGTTCTACGTTTATGCCCGGGGGCCCGGCGGGGAGGTGACGATGCTGCCGCGGGGCGGGCCGGAGAAGCCCGGACTGTATGTGGTGGACGACCAGGTGGTGCCGCGGGACCTGGCGCTCAAGCGGTTTGTCATCTCGGCGTACGATCTGGAGAAGGTGTGGGGCGGAAATACAAACAAGTATGGATTCAAGTTTCCGCGGCTGTCGAACCACTATCACAACACGACGTTCATCGCGAACGAGACGGATATTTTTTACAACGCGGAGATTCACAACAGCGGGAGCGGTTATACGCGTTCGACGGACATGAGCCGGGGCAAGTACAAGCTGCCCGGGGACCGGCCGTTCCGGTCGCACACCAAGTTCACCTACGACAATGATCCGGACGGCGGGGCGCGGCTCCACAACCGGGTGGTGCGTTACTGGATGCATCAGCTTGGGCATCCGGTGGCGGAGGCGGAGCTGATCCGGGTGGTGATCAACAGCACGGCACCGTTGTTGCGTGAGGAGACGGAGCCGGTGGCCAATGACTTCTTGAACCGCATCTACAAGGACGGCAGCAAGGGGGAATTGTACCGTCCGGAGATGACGTGGTGGCTCCGGGACGACTGGGGTGGTGGTTCGCCCTTGCAACCGGACTGGATTTACAAGGGGCAGGAAGTGGGGCGCTACCGCCCGATCTGGATGAAGCGCACGAACGAGGTGGAGGATGATTTCGGCGAGTTGATCTCCCTGACCAAGACGATCACGGACAACCAGTACACGCAGGCGGAAATCGAGAAACGGATCGACCCGCACAACACAATGCGGCATGCCGTGGTGCGGGGTTACAGCGGCGACTGGGACACGTTCACAGTGGGCAACGCGCACAACGCGCTGTTTTACCGGCGGCCGCACGACGGGCTGTGGCAGTTCTTCCAGTGGGACAGCGACCAGGCGTTTGCGCCGGCGAACGTGGGCAGCGTGTTCTACGGGGACCGGATCAAGGGTTGGCTGGAGAAGCCGTTCAACAAGCGGCTGTTCAATTACTACCTGGTCGAGCTGATGGAAAACTACACGAAGGATTCGCCGCGGTTCTTCTCTTATCTGAAGGCGGAGGAGGAGGCGACCACGGCCTTGGTGGTGGATGCCAATCTTTACCGGCAGTGGTGCGTGGGCCGCGATGCGGCGGCGGCCCGGTTGCTGGGGCCGAACTACAAGCTGGCGTTCAAGGTCACGACCAACGGCGGCAACCCCATCACGGTCCCGGGCGACAGCGTCACCTTGGAGGGCAACGCTCCTTACGGGGTGTTTACCATCGTGGTGGAAGGGCAGCCAGCCCTGAAGCCCGAGTGGAAAACCGAGGTGACCTGGGTGATCAACAACATCGGGCTGGCCGAGGGGCCGAACCAGATCCATGTCAAGGGTGTGGATCAGTGGGGCAAGGTGGTGCAGGAGGACAAGGTGACGGTGACCCGTGCGGTCCCCGCCCCGGCGGTGGCCGTCCCGCCGGCCGCAGCCAACTGAACGTTGTGAAAACTGGGCTTTACTTAAGCGGCGTTCCTTGCGAATTAAACCCGCGTCCCCGGCGGAGTGAAGGCGGGGTTGGAATGGCCTGACGGCCGCGTGACATGTCGCAAGTTCACCAGCTTCAACTGCAGAGGTTCGAGCTCAAGTACGTTGTTCCCGAGGAGACGGCGCTGCGGGTGCGTGATTTTGTCCAGTCGTACCTCGATCTGGACGAGTACGGTGTCGGACAGCCGAACAATTCGTATCCGGTGCACAGCCTCTATCTGGACTCGGAGTTTCTGACGATTTATTGGGGCACGATCAACGGGAACAAGAACCGTTTCAAACTGCGTCTCCGGTTCTACGAGGAAACGTCGCGCGCGCCGGTATTCTTCGAGATCAAGCGCCGGATGAACGACGCCATTCTCAAACAGCGGGGCGGGGTCAAGCGCGAGGCGGTGGACTGGATTTTGTCCGGGCATCTGCCCAAGGTGGAGCACTTGTCGTCGAAGAATCCGAAGGACTTGGTGGCGGTGCAGCGGTTCAGTTCCCTGATGAAGGAGTATCATGCCGTGCCCAAGGCGCACATCGCCTACCTGCGCGAGGCGTGGGTAAGCCCGCATGACAACTCGTTGCGGGTGACGATTGACCGCGATGTGCGCTGCTGTCCGGAGCCGACGGCGCTGTTGCGCACGGCAATGCTCAAACCGGTCACGGTGTTCGGCAAACAGGCGGTGGTGGAACTGAAGTTTACGGGTCGTTTTCCGAACTGGCTGCGCGAACTGGTGCGCGTCTGCGGCCTCACCCAGGGATCGGCGGCCAAGTATGCCGATGGCATCACGCTGATGGGTGAACACTACTTCGAGGGGCGTCGGGCCCGTCGAGAAATCCTCGGCACAAATCCTGACCGCCTGGCAAACAAGGCGGTCGTATTGCAGCAATCCTAACCTATGAACGAGTGGTTATTTTTTCAGGGCGACACTTCACTGGCCCCGCCCAACATTCCGGCGCTCATCCTCGGCATTCTCCTGTCCTTCCTGCTGGGGCAGACCATCGGATGGGTGTATATGCTGACCCATGTCGGCCTGTCCTACTCGCGTTCGTTTGTGAACGCGCTGGTGGTCACGCCCGTCATCGTCTCGCTCGTCATGGTGGTCCTGAGCAACAACATCGTGACGGCCTTCGGGTTGATGGCGGTGTTCGCGATCGTTCGTTTCCGGAACATCTTGCGCGACACGCTGGACACGTCGTTCATCCTGACCTCGATCTTTGTCGGCATGGCTTGCGGGACGCAGAAGTTCTCGAGCGCCGTGGTCGGGGGCGGGTTGACGTGTCTGCTGATCACTTATCTGTGGTACACGCATTTCGGCAGCCGGCATCGCTATGATGTGGTGCTGAACCTGCATTGGGGACGCCCGGTGCTGGAGTTGCCCGAATTGAGCACGTTGCTGGACCGGCACAGCCGGCGGATTCAACTGGCCAGCCAGCGGACCCACGAGGGTTACGAGGGGGTGGACATCTCCTTCCGGTTGCTGCTGCGCGATCCGTCCCGGGTGGATGATCTGGTCTCGGAACTCAAGGCTTTGGAGGGCGCCACCCAGATCACCACGCTCAAGGCCGAGGACGAGTCGGAGCTGTAGGCGCGGCACGCCCGCGGGTGGAGGCGGTTGACCCCGGGCATGCGTGCGAGTTGCCGGGGATTCTTGGTGTGGCCCGGTTGGGGCCGAGGGCTGCTGGTTTGCTTCCCAAGCTTGCAAACGTCGCGTGATCGGCGGCACCGTCTGCGGGCGCGCAGAGCGTATCCTATGAGACTTAATCACGGCCTGCATCTGGCCTATTGTACCAACATCCACCGGGGCGAGGATTGGGCGCAGACCTTGGATTCCCTCAATCGCCATGCCTTGGAGGTCAAACGGCGGGTTTGTCCCCAGGCGCCCTATGCCATCGGATTGCGGTTGAGCGCGCTGGCGGCTCGTGAGTTGAGTGAACCGGCGACGCTGACGGCATTCCGGCATTGGCTGGACCGGGAGGGTTGTTATGTCTTCACGATCAATGGATTTCCCTTCGGCAGATGCCACGGCGTCCGCGTGAAGGAACATGTTGCCGCGCCGGGCTGGGCAGCTCGACA
>CAZUUP010000323.1:0-7058 GCA_964623105.1 uncultured Akkermansia sp. | reverse complement strand
GGCGTGTGATGCTCGAAGTCGAAGCCGTAGCGGAAGTGGAACGGCTCGCCGGGCAATACCTCCAGTGCGCTCTCGATGTCGTAGGTATATGTGCCGCGCTTGGTGTCGTAGCCGACCGTGAGCGTGCTCTGCGTGGTGAAGCGGTCCTTCACGCTGCGCGCGGACCACGTGGCTTTCACCGACTTGCCGCCGCCGCTGGTGACGGGAGCGGTCCATTTGCTGTCGGCATCCTTGAACGCACCTTGGTTCGCGAGGTCCCAGTGCGAGTCGAACGTGAGCTGCGGCTTGTAGCCGGGGCGGAGCTTGGCGAAGACGCTGGGGTCCTTCTCGTAGTGCAGTTGCAGGACCGGCTCATCGCCATCGAAGACGAACAGCCGCCCACCGAGGAACGGGCGCACGGAAAAGTTCGGCACATGCGGGCCGGGCGGCGTGCGGGTGATGGATGGTGCCTGTTCCACCAGCACGTCGGTGAATGTTGCCTTCGCCCCGTCATGCACCGCGATTCCCGCCGCGCCCGAGGTCAGCGGCAGGAAGACATCGTCCCACGAGATTTTTTCCACGCCGTCCACGCGCACAGAGACGTGCGTGCCTTGCGCGCTTACGGCAACCTTGTGCGGCTCCTTGAGCTTCACCCCGCACGGCACCACTCGCACGTAACCGCCGTCGGGCCACTTCACGAGCGCCACGACCTGATACTTGTGGGAGAGTTGGACGCGGTAGCCGCTGTTCGTGCCCGCGCGTAGCAGCAGGCCGGCATCGAAACCGCCGTCGCTGAACGTCGCATCCGGCCACGCGCTCCAGCCCTGGCCGAAGAAGCGCGTGGTCTTCGCCGGCTCAAGGATGGTGACGGTGGCCGCGATGTGGACATCAGCAAATTCCTTGGGCGCGCGGAGCGAAGGCCACTTGTCACCGGTCAGCGTGGCGGATGCGCCCGTGATGGTGGCGCCGTTCCAATTGGCGGGTGTGAAGGGCCACTGGGTCAGCAACTCGGCTCCGTGTGTTGCAACCACCACCAGCATGAGCGCGGCACCGGTGGCAAGGCGGCGGAACTGTCGGGCGGCAAGGGACGCCCGCCGGAGCAGCGACCGGGGCGAGGGTGGGCTGGTGGTGGGAGCATTCATGATGGGAGCTTGAAGGGAGCCGGATGCAGCGTCAACGGGGGGAGCGTGAAAATGCGGTGCGGGCCCGATGCGGCAGTGGGCGGTTTGCGGCGGCGGAAGTGCGAAGTGGATATTGCGGGGCGGGCGGGAGCGGGGGGCGGGTTCGGGCGGGGAACTGGCGGGGGCGGGTCAGGGTCGCGTTCCGGCGGTGGGCGTGGCGGGGCCGGCGAGGAATTCGACGCGGCCGGTGGAGACGTCGTAGAGGCCGCCGACGAGGGCGATCTGGTGGGCATCGAGGAGGCGGCGGAGGGTGGCGCTGCGGCGGCGGATGACGTCCATGGTGTGGAGGACGTTCTGGCGGGCGACACGGTTGACGAAGGTTTCGTTGGAGGCGTCGCGGTGGTCGCGGGTTTCGTGTTCGGAGTCGATGGCGTGGCGGACGTAGTCGGTGATGGAGCGGATGTGGTCGCAGCCGGAGGCCTGGCAGGGGTCGAGCTGGCGGTGGAGGATGTCCACGGTGGATTTGACGGCGCCGCAGCGGGTGTGGCCGAGGACGACGATGAGTTTGGCGCCGGCGACGGCGCAGGCGTATTCCATGCTGGCGAGGACGTCGTCCACGGCGATGTTGCCGGCGACGCGGATGCTGAAGATGTCGCCGAGGCCGAGGTCGAAGACGAGTTCGGTGGAGGTGCGGGAGTCCATGCAGCTGAGGACGACGGCGAGGGGGAACTGGCCTTTGGCGGTGGCATCGACCTGGCGCATGAGGTCGCGGGAGAGGCGTTCGCCGCGGACGAAGCGGTCGTTGCCGTCGCGGAGGAGTTTGAGGACGCTGGCGGGGTCGGCGCTGGCCTGGACTTCGCGGGTGGAGATGTCCACGTATTGGATGTGGTCGTCGAGGGTGTAGCGGTCTTTGAAGCCGATGAAGCTGGGGCGGAGGTTGCGGGCGGGGGCGGTCTGGGTGCGGAAGTCGGCGAGGAGGTCGAGGATGTCGGGGTCGATGTAGTCGGTGTTGCGGGCGTCGATGACGACATGGCCGCCGGAGGGGATGGCGTTGAGGGATTTTTCGAGGACGGCGCGGTTGAAGAAGCTGACCTGGTTGGCGAGTTCGATGCGGAGGACATCGCCGCCGACGTGGTGTTCCATGATGCGGCGGAGGGGGCGGCGGAAGTTGCTGTGGAGGATGAAGGTGATGCTGACGGCGAGGCCGATGAGGATGCCGACGAGGAGGTCGGTGAGGACGATGGCGACGATGGTGGCGATGAAGGGGAGGAACTGGTTGCGGCCTTCGGCCCACATCTGGCGGAAGAGGGCGGGGTGGGCGAGTTTGAGGCCGGTGGCGAGGAGGATGGCGCCGAGGGCGGCGAGGGGGATTTCGTTGAGCCAGTGGGGGACGAGGAGGACGAGGAGGAGGAGGAGGAGGCCGTGGAAGAGGGCGGAGAGGCGGGTGACGGCGCCGGCGTTGAGGTTGACGGAGCTGCGGACGATGACGGAGGTGAGGGGGAGGCCGCCGAGGAGGCCGGCGGCGAGGTTGCCGCAGCCTTGGGCGATGAGTTCGCGGTTGGGGGGGGAGACGCGCTGGCGGGGGTCGAGTTTGTCGATGGCTTCGAGGTTGAGGAGGGTTTCGAGAGAGGCGATGACGGCGATGGTGAGGGCGGCGGAGTAAACGCGGGGGTCGGCGAGGGCGGCGAAGTTGGGGCGGGGGAGCAGGTTGAGCCAGGCGGAGAGGGAGTCGGGGGTGGGGACCTGGACGAGGTGGGTGGGGCTGATGGCCCACGAGCTGCCGAAGTGGCGGAGGGCGAGGTTGATGATGACCCCGAGGGCGACGACGACAATGGCGGAGGGGAAGCCGGATTTTTTGAGTTTGGGGAGGCGGTCCCAGGCGAGGAGGAGGGCGAGGGAGAGAAGGCCGACGAGGGTGGCGCCGGGTTCGAAGTCGAAGAGGGAGTCGAGGAGTTCGGCGAAGGTGTTGGAGCCGTCGGGTTGGAGGAAGGACATTTCGCCCTCGGGGTCGGCGTCGTGGCCGACGACGTGGGGGGTTTGTTTGAGGATGAGGATGATGCCGATGGCGGCGACGAGGCCCTTGATGACGCTGGAGGGGAAGAAGGCGGCGATGAAGCCGGCGCGGAGGGCGCCGAGGGCGATCTGGATGACGCCGGCGAGGGCGGTGGCGACGAGGAAGGTTTCAAAGGAGCCGAGGGCGGCGATCTGGGCGAGGACGACGGCGGCGAGGCCGGCGGCGGGTCCGCTGACGCTGGAGTGGGAGCCGCTGATGGCGGCGACGAGGAGACCGCCGAGGATGCCGCTGATGAGACCGGAGAGGAGAGGGGCGTTGGAGGCGAGGGCGATGCCGAGGCAGAGGGGCAGGGCGACCAGGAAGACGACGGTGCCGGCGGCGAGGTCCCGGGGAATGGTGTGGAGCGGGGCAGTGGGCGCGGTTGGAGTTGACACGATTTTTAAATGGGGCGGCGGCAGGCTGGCCAGGATCGGCGGTAGATTGGTGCGGGCGGACGGGGCCGGCAAATACGCATTTCCGAATCGACGCTTAGGTTATACCGAAGTAATGGTATCCGGCAATGGAATGGCTTAACTATCATCATTTGCGGTATTTCTGGGCGGTGGCGCGGGAGGGCGGGGTGGCGCAGGGGGCGGCACGGCTGCGGGTATCGGCGCCGGCGGTATCGGAGCAGATCCGGCAACTGGAGGAGGCGTTGGGGGAGCGGCTGTTCCGGCGGGAGGGCCGGAACAACCGGTTGACGGAGGCGGGGGAGGTGGTGCTGGGGTATGCGGAGGAAATATTTGCGCTGGGCGGGGAGTTGCTGACGGCGGTGAAGCAGCGGCCGGGGGTGAAGACGTTGCGGTTGCAGGTGGGGATAGTGGATTCGTTTCCGAAATTTCTGGCGAGCGAGATATTGCGGCCGGTGTTCGGGCTGCCGCAGGCCGTGCATGCGGTGTGTCACGAGGGGAAGCTGGAGGACTTGCTGCCGCGACTGGCGGCGCACCGGCTGGACATCGTGCTGGCGGACGAGGCGGCGTCGAGCAGCGTGAAGTTCCGGGCGGCGAACCATGTGCTGGGGGTGAGCGGGACGAGTTTTTGCGCGGAGAAGGGGCTGGCGGGACGGTTGCGGCGGCGGTTTCCGGAGGGGTTGCATGGGGCGCCGGCGTTGTTGCCGGCGGAGGACACGCCGTTCCGGCGGGGACTGGAGGGGTGGTTTCGGGGGCGGGGCTTGCAGCCGCGGGTGGTGGCGGAGTTTGCGGATCTGGCGTTGATGAAGGTGATGGCGGCGGCGGGGCTGGGGTTCACGGCGGTGCCGACGGTGGCGGCGAAGGAGGCGATGGAGCGGTATGGGTTTGAGGTGATCGGGGAGGTGCCGCGGTGCCGGGTGGAGTTTCATGCGATCACGGCGGCGCGGCGGAGCGAGCATCCGGCGGTGCTGGCGCTGATGAAGCGGGCGCGGCGGGACTTGTTTGGTTGAAGGGGGTGGGGGACGGAAATAATTGGCCGGAACGATTCAATAGCCACGGATGAAACACGGAAAAACACGGATCAGAGCGCCTCGGTGCGAGTGTTCTCCGCCCATCGATCGAGCAACCAGAAGGTGGGCCGGAGCTCGGAGTGTTGAGCGTGGCCGAAGTCCAAGGGTTCCGGGTTCCTCCGTGGTTCAGGTGCATCTTTCCGTAGCGGTGGGTAGGATATGAGTTTGTCTTTGGCGGGGAGCGGGTCAATGATGGGGAACTAATGAAAACTTTGCGTCGAGATCTGCCGGCGTCGCTGGTGGTTTTTCTGGTGGCGGTGCCGTTGTCGCTGGGGATTGCGCTGGCGTCGGGGGCGCCGATCATTGCGGGTTTGATCGGGGCGGTGGCGGGGGGGATTGTGACGGGGTTGCTGGCGGGGGCGCCGTTGCAGGTGTCGGGTCCGGCGGCGGGTTTGACGGTGGTGGTGGCGGGTTTGGTGCAGCAGTTTGGGTGGCAGACGATGTGCCTGATTACGGCGTGTGCGGGGGTGGTGCAGTTGGTGGCGGGGGCGTTCAAGGTGGCGCGGGGCGCGTTGATCATCGCGCCGGCGGTGGTGCACGGGATGCTGGCGGGGATCGGGATTTCGATAGCGCTGGCGCAGATGCACGTGGTGCTGGGTGGCGGGCCGCAGAGTTCGCCGCTGGCGAATCTGGCGGGTTTGCCGAAGCAGTTGGGAGCGATGAACGGGGCGGCGGCGGGGCTGGGTTTGCTGACGATCGCGATTCTGGTGGTGTGGAAGAAGGTGAAGGTGCCGGCGTTGAAGGCGGTGCCGGGGCCGTTGGTGGCGGTGACGGTGGGGACGTTGGTGGCGATGGTGGGGAAGCTTTCGGTGGCGCGGGTGGATTTGCCGGAGAAGTTTGAGTTGACGCGGCCGGGATTGCCGGAGAACTGGGGGGCGTTTGCGGTGGCGGTGGGGACGGTGGCGTTGATTGCGAGCATCGAGTCGTTGTTGTGCGCGGTGGCGACGGACAAGCTGCACACGGGGGAGCGGGCGAACCTGGACAAGGAATTGGGGGCGCAGGGGGTGGGGAATGTGGTGTCGGGGCTGCTGGGAGGGTTGCCGATCACGGGGGTGATTGTGCGGTCGTCGGCGAACATCATGGCGGGTGGGGTGTCGCGGTGGTCGGCGGTGTTGCACGGGGTCTGGGTGTTGCTGTTTGCGGCGTTTCTGGGCGTGGTGGTGGAGCAGATTCCGCTGGCGGTGCTGGCGGGGTTGCTGGTGCATGTGGGGGTGAACCTGGTGAATTTGAATCACATCCGGGATTTGCAGACGCACAATGAGGGGCCGGTTTATTTTGCGACGGTGTTCGGGGTGACGTGCGTGAATCTGCTGGCGGGGGTGGGGATTGGCCTCGCGTTCTCGGTGTTTTTTGCGATCCGGCGGCTGTCGTTCACGGATGTGACGCTGGAGGAGCGGGGCGGGAAGTGGCATGTGAAGATCGCGGGGACGCTGACGTTTGCGTCGGTGCCGAAGTTGAACGCGGAGCTGGCGCGGATTCCGGCGGGTCATGCGGTGGATGTGGATCTGGCGGTGGACTTCATCGATCATGCGGCGTTTGAGGCGTTGCACGGGTGGCGGGAGAATCATGAGAAGACGGGGGGGCATGTGGACATCGACGAGACGCATGAGGAGTGGTATGGGCCGGCGGTGGCGGGGCGTCCGCGGTCGCAGCGGCAGGCGCCCGGGGGCGGCGGGGCGGCGGCGGGGGATGGTCAGGGGCTGGCGAAATGAAGGCGCCGGAGGGCAATGCGGCTGCGGTTGGTGCGGGCGGGCGGCTGGCCTGGCTGGAGGAGCGGATCCGGCAGGCGGCGCATTTGTTGCCGGCGCAGGGGCCGATCGGGGTGTTCATTCACCACAACACGTTGCACGCGTTTGAGCATCTGACGTTTGATGAGGCGGTGCGGGCGGGGTCGGGGGTGTTTGGGTGTGAGCCGTTTTTGAGCGAGGACCGGTATCGGGAGGAGCTGGAGCGGGGGCGGATTTTGTTTGGGGAATTGAGCGAGGTGTTGGAGCGGGATCTGGGGGCGCGGGCAGGGGAGGTGGTGGCGGGGTTGTCAACGCGGCGGGAGATGCGGCTGGCGATGTTGGAGCATCCGTTGCGGAGCGGGGATGGGCGGGAGCTGGACTGGTTCATGGCGGAGACGGATGCGTTGGAGAAGGCGCGGCGGGATGTGTCGGAGGTGCGGCGGCGGGAGTTGATCACGGCGACGCGGCATTGGGTGATGCAGCGGTTGCGGGGTTCGTTGCCGGGGGTGGAGCGGCCGGGGTGGATTGATGAGTTGTTTGGGCGTTTTCGGGGGACGCGGATTGAGGAGTGGGATGACGGGCAGTGGGAGGCGTTCACGATGTCGGCGTTGTGGGAGGTTTGCCGGGCGGGGGTGGGGATGGCGGGGGAGCGGGGGGGAGGACGAGTGGGGGGAGGGGGGCGGCAGCGGGATTTGCTG
>CAZUUP010000322.1:0-7098 GCA_964623105.1 uncultured Akkermansia sp. | reverse complement strand
CCCAGCCGGCCTGGCCGCAGGCCAATGGCCCGTTCGGCAACTTCAATCCGCGCCAATACGGCGTGAAGCTCATCGATGACCTCAAGCAAGCGCGCCAAATATGGGTCAGCGAAACCGCCGCTCTCGGCCGCGCCAAGGGCAGCGCCTCCGGCTACGTGGACATGCTCGCCGACCCGACAACCCACGCCGGCAGCGCCTCCGGCCTGATCGTCGCCGAAGGGAAAGTCTTCGCCAGTTCGTTCCGTCCGCGCGGCGACGCGTGGGCCGAGAAAATGCCGCACCTCGCCAAAGGCCTTGGCAATTACACCGGCGAACGCCTCGCCGCGCTCCAGCGCAACACGGCGCTCGACGCGGACGATCTCACCGTCGCCGTCGATTTCGCCACCGGCAGAACGCTGTGGAAAGCGGTCGAGGAAGGCAAAGGTCTGAATCGCGCGGGCGGCAAGCGACTTCACTTTCACGCCACTCCCGCCTATGCGGAGGGCCGCGTGTTCAGCCTCGGCACGCTCGGCCGCGTCTATTGCTACGCGGCGGCAACGGGACGGAAGCTTTGGGAGGACGACACCGGTTCGCTCGTCAAGCCCGCGACCGCGCTGAAGGAAAAGCTCCTCCGGGAACGGAACGATCTCCCTGGCGGACAGGGCATGGGCGCCTCGCTGGTGGTCGCAGATGGCGTGCTGATCGTCCCCCAATACCCCGGTGCGCAGGATGTCGGACTGCGCGGGATGGACGGGCGGACGGGCAAGACCCTGTGGGAAGTGCCATCCTGCAACAGCCGTTTCGCCACGCCAGCCATCTGGACGCACAAGGACAAGTCGTATGTGCTCGTCGCAACCATCAAGGGGGAGTTGCGCCTCATCGATCCCGCGACCGGCAGAGTGCTCTGGACCGTGACCGGCCTGGAACCCGTTTACTATCCCCTGGCACCGTCCGCGCGCCACGTCCTGGTGAACATCAAGTCGGCGACGGACACGGCAAAAAGGAAGGGCCAGTCGTGGGGTCGGGTTGCCGCGTATCGCCTGTCGCCCGAAAAGGCCGAGCGCGCATGGGAAGTCCCGGACCGGCCCGAGTTCTGGTTTGAAAATCACATGGACATCTGCGCCATGCGCCGGGTCCTCATCCGCGACGGTCGCGTCTATTACTTCACCCAGGGCCACACGCTCGACCCCGCGAAGTCATCGACTTTTTTCCACATTCTCGACGAGCAGACCGGTGCCGTGCTCCTGACCAACCGGGACATGGCCGGCAGCCCCCAATTTTTTCTGATCGAGGATCGTCTGCTCTATTCGCACGACGCGGCACATTTCAAAAAGATCGACTGGGAATTCTTCACCACCGATCCAAGAGATTTCCGGCGGATCGGCCCCACGTGGACCGCTCCGCACAACAACACCACCGGCTACGAGGTGTTCATCGAACTGCCCTACGTGGACGGACGCTTCCTGATGCGCACCTGGCAGGGCCAGATCGTCTGCTATGATCTCCGCCAACCCTGAGTCCCGCCCGCGAACATTGGGCCCATTCCCTCCATCCGCGATTGTCGCGCGAATCGCCACAGTCGTTGCGCTGGCGTTGAGTCTCGTTTCCATCATCCCGGCTCACGCCGCCCCGCAACTCGCGGACAACTTCCCCACCACCGTCCGCCCCTTCCTCACGCAGCACTGCACCAAGTGCCACGGCGAGAAAAAGCAGGCGGGAAAACTGGCGCTGCATCAACTCGACGGTTCGCTCACGTCGGAAAAGGACCGCGAAATCTGGGCGCGCGTCGCCGAGAAGCTGTGGCTCGGCGAAATGCCGCCCGCGGCTGAACCCCGCCCCAGTCCGCACGCCAGCGGCCGGGTGGTGAACTGGCTCACCGCCGAATTCACCCGCGCCGGCCTCAAGCTCTCGCCGCCGCCCGCACTGGAACTTCCCGGCGGCGGCAACCGCGTCAGCCACGAGGCGCTCTTTTCCACCGAACTCACCCCCGGCACTCCGCCGCCCGCCACCGCTGCCCGCCTGTGGCGCATCAGCCCGCAGATTTACGACGAACTTCTGCGCGACGGCGTCGGCAAGAACGTGCGGGGCGTCACGCAACCCTTCTCCATGCTGACGGGCGAGGGCTTCAAGGACTACGCGGGCGCGTTCACCGTGGATGAACCGACCACCGGCCTGCTCATGCGCAATGCCGACTCCATCGTCGCCGCGCAGACACGCTTCACCATCGAGGGCGGCCAGTTCAAGCGCGCCGGCTTCCCGCGCGAGTTCAATCCGCTGCTCGACACCAACTCGCCCCCGACCGACGCCCAGATTCGCACCGCCATCGTTCACCAGTTCAAGCTCGTCCTGCGCCGCGAACCCACGCCGGACGAACTCACGCGCTTCACCGCCTTCATGCGCAAGAACATTGCCACCGCCGGGCAGGTCGCCGGCGCGCGCGCCACGCTCACCGCCGTGCTGCTGCTGCCCGAGGCCATCTTCCGCAGCGAACTCGGCGCGGGCGAACCCGACGCCCACGGCCGCCGCCTGCTCGCGCCGCGCGAACTGGCCTACGCGCTGAGTTTCGCCCTCACTGACGCTCCGCCAAAGGGCGAACTGCTTGCCGCATTGGACAAGGGACAGTTCACCGCGTCGCACGAATCCGCCGCACGCGAGGTCCGCCGGATGCTCGCCGATCCGAAGCTCGCCAGGCCGCGCATCCTCCGCTTCTTTCGCGAATATTTTGGCTACCACCACGCCACCGAAGTCTTCAAGGACGACAAGGATAACAAGGAGCACGACGCGCGCGTCCTCGTCGAGGACACCGACCGGCTTGTGCTCCACATTCTCGATGCGGACAAGGACGTGCTGCGTGAACTGCTCACCACCACGAAGAGTTTCGTGTCCTTCAAGAACGCCGCCGAACAGAAAAAGAAGCGCGCCGAGGCGCTCGCCAAATTCGCAGCTGACAAGGCGAAGAATCCCGAGAAGTTCAAAAACAAGACCTTCAAACCGCAGGGCCGCGAAGTCTTCCGCTCCTACGGGCTCGAAGATTTTCCCGATGTCCAACCCGTCCAACTCCCCGCCAGCCAGCGCGCCGGCATCCTCACCCAACCAAGCTGGCTCGTCGCCTTCTCGATGAATTTCGACAATCACCCGATCACCCGCGGCAAATGGATTCGCGAACGGCTCCTCGGCGGCACCGTCCCCGACCTGCCCATCACCGTGGACGCCCAACTCCCGAACGCGCCCGAGCAGACGCTCCGCCAGCGCCTCGAGGTGACCAGGAAGGAATACTGCTGGCAATGCCACGCGCGCATGAACCCGCTCGGCGAACCATTCGAGATGTTCGACCACTTCGGCCGCTTCCGCACCGCCGAACGCGTGCAGGACAAGGAGGCCACCGCGGCGAACATCGACAAAAAGGGCAACTCCCTGGGATCCGTGTTCAAGGAGGTCGCCCTCGATACCCGCGGGGCAATCACCTTGACCGGCGACCGGCGGATCGAAGGCGACATCGCCGACTCGCTCGCCATGATCCGGAAGCTCGCCGACAGCGAGCGCGTCCGGCAGGTCTTCGTCCGCCATGCCTTCCGCTACTGGATGGGCCGCAACGAGACCCTCGCCGACGCCCCCGTCTTACGGGCCGCCGACCGCGCTTATGTGGAGCACGGCGGCAGCTTTCGCGCCCTGCTCATCAGCCTGCTGTCCAGCGATGCGTTTATTTACCGTGTAAATGCAGAGCCCGCGACGGCGTCCAAACCCGTAAGCAGATGAACTCAGTCATGAAGACCCCGACCACCGTGAATATCCTCACCCGCCGTTCCTTCCTGCACGGCACCACCTTGGGCGCCGGCGGCGTGCTCCTCGCCCCCCTGCTGCAACGTCTCCAGGCCGAGTCTGCCGGTGCACCCGCACCGCGCCGCTTCGTCTTTGTTGTCGAGGGCAACGGCCTGAACCCGGACCAAATCCAGCCGAAATCAATCACCCGCAAGCGGAACGCCCAAAGCCAGAATGACGCGGACGGCCTTGTGGACCTGCCGCTCGCGCAGCACGAACTGCCGCGCGCACTCGAACCCCTCGCGGACTTCAAGGACCGTCTCACCATCATCCAGGGCCTCTCCGGCCGCGTCTGCGGCGGCGGCCACTCCAACAACTTCGGCGCGCTCGGCTGCTACTCCGCCAAAAAGGGCCCGGCCGGCGAAACCATCGATTGCGCGCTGGCGAAGTCCGTGCCCGCGCTCTTCCCGCGCGTCGGTCTCGGCATCTCCGACCGCCCGGAACACAGCATTCTCTATAATATCTCCGCGTGGGGACCCGACAAAGGCGCGCCCATCCAGTGTCGGCCAGACCTCGCTTACAACGAACTCTTCGGCAGCGTCGCGCAGGGCGCGGGCCGCGAGGAATTCGTCGCGCGCGGCAACCTGCTCGACTTCATGGTGGACGACGTGAAACGCGTCGAACGCACGCTGCCGGCTGCCGAGCGCGAGCGACTGGGCAACTATCTCGGAGCCTTCGAGGCAATGAAGAACCGGCACAGCCGGCTCAACGAGATCAAGAACACGCTCCGCGCCAAGGCCCCCGTCGTCACCGACAAGTTCCGCTCGGACGTCGAGACCGACCGCCTCGACGCCGGCTTCGACATTGGAGCAGCGGCCTTGATCGGCGGCCTCACCAACGTGCTCGTGCTCGCCAGCGGTTGCGGTGACCCCTACTTCAGCGTGCGCTTTGAAGGTCTGGGCATCAGCCTCGGCAAACACGCCATCGGCCACGGCGGATCATTCAATGGCCGCCCGTGGGATGACCTCGCCATCACCATCCGCCGCTTTCACTTCGAGCAAATCGCCCGCCTCGCCAAGAAACTCCAGGCCGTCCCCGAAGGCCGCGGCACGATGCTCGACAACACCGTCATCGTGTATCTGAGCGACGGCGCGGAAAGCCACCACTCCCGCTGCTGGGAGTGGCCGATGATCGTCCTCGGCAACTGCGGCGGCCGGCTGAAAACCGCCGGCCGTTTCCTCAACTACCCGCGCTACGGTCACGCCGCCCACCGCACCACGGCAAATTTCTACCTCACCCTGCTCGAAGCCGCCGGCGTCCGCCGCGACACCTTCGGACTAAGCGACGCGAACCTGAAGGATTTGAAACTCAAGGGGCCCCTGCCGGAACTGCTCGCCTGATCCCCACTTGATCCGGTCGAAACGCGGCCGTTCGCCACGACGAGGCCGCGCCTTCGAGCTCACCACCGCAGCCACGATGCCGACTCATCGTGGACTGCCCGCCGCTTTTCGCGCCCTTTGAACTTTGCGCTTTAACCTGGGACCTTTTCCCACCGCCCTCTCACTCCGCGCGCTTAAATACCCGCTTGCCCCCCAGCCACGTCTCCAGCACCTGCGTCCCCGCGATCTTGTTGTCTGGACAAGTCAGCAGGTCCGTATCCACCACGATAAAGTCCGCGAGTTTCCCCGCCTCCAGCGAACCCACCTCGTGGTCGCGGAACAGCAGAAACGCATTGTTGGCCGTGTAAAAGCGGATCGCCTGCGGACGGCTCAACGCCTCGACCGTGTGGAGCGGCTTGTCATGCCACTTCGCCTGCCGCGTCACCGTCGTCGCCATGCCGAGGAACGGATTGTAAGGATTGATCGACCGCAGTGAACCGATCTTCTGCATGTGATCGGACCCTCCGCCCGCGATCCCATTCGCCATGAAAATGCTCCGCAACGGCTGAAAATACCGCAAGCGCGCCTCGCCGAACTGCTTCACCAACGTCCGCGCGTCCAGATACAGCCACGCCGGCTGGATGTCCGCCACCACGCCCAGCTCGACCATCTTTTCCACCGCCTCCTTGCTCATGAAATTGCAGTGCGTAATGCACGGCCGCGTCTGCCGGATCGGCCGCCCCTTCCCCACTTCCTCATACGCTTCGAGCAGGGCATGTACCGCCCCGTCCCCCACCGAATGCGCCGTAAACTGCAACCCGCTCTCCACCGCCGTCTGCACCATGGGCAGCAACCGCTCCGCGGAAATAAACCGCAACCCCTTGTACGCCGGATCCTTGATTCCATAAATCTCGCTCACGCCCCAAGGCTCCCGCATATACGCGCTGCCCGTCAGCATTCCGCCATCCAGAAACATCTTGATCCCCACGATTCGCAGCATCGGATTCTCCTTCCGCAACGGATGCTCCGCCACCGCGCGAATCCGCTTCAGGATGTCCGCCACCGGCCCGAGATTGTCCACATGATGCGAGATCGAAACCCGCACCGACAGCTCGCCCCGCTTTAGCAACTCCTCATACCGCGCGATCGATCCCGCATTCCCCGAGCGATCGCCCACCGACGTGATCCCCACCGCATTGTAATCCTTGTACAACTCCACCCAGCGCCGCAGGTAATCCTCCTCCTTCGCCCCCTTCAACGGCGACACCACTTTCACAAACCGCGTGCAGTTTCGCAAAATCCCGTTCGGCTCGCCCTGCTCGTCCTTCTCCAGATAACCCGCCCCGCCATCCGTCACCTTGAAGTCCCGGTCAATCCCGCTGAGCTTCAATGCGAGGCTGTTCACCGACGCATCCGGTCCCGTCGCGAAGATCACCGGATTCTTCGGGGCTGCTTTGTCCAGTTCGGCCCGTGTCGGATACCGCTGCTCCTTCAGCCGCGTGATGAACACCTGCCGCACTTCCACCCACTTCCCCTCGCCCAGTGCCGCCGCCCGCGCCGCGACATACTTCAACACATCCGCCACGCTCTCCATGTCGGGAATCGGATGATCAAACTCCGTCATCGCCGGCGTCGAGTGAACGTGCGAATCGATCAACCCCGGCAGCACCATCCGCCCCGCCAGATCAATCACCTGCGTCCCCGCCCCCTTTAACTTCAGCACCTCCTCATTGCTCCCCACCAACACGATCTTTCCCCCGCGCACCGCCATCGCCTCGCGCACCGAAAAACCCGCGTCCACCGTCACGACCTTCCCCCCATGCACAATCACCTCGGCATCCTGCGCCCCCGCCCCTGCGACCGAGAACCCGAGGCAAATCCCCACAACCATCCGGCAAATGCAATTCAAAGGCTTCATGCCCTTACCGTAGCCAACCCCCTCGCCCACGCGCGAGCCAAATAGAAACCCGCCACGCCCGGC
>CAZUUP010000321.1:0-7103 GCA_964623105.1 uncultured Akkermansia sp. | reverse complement strand
TCCATGGGTTCGCGTCGAGGTCGGGTTGGGTGATCGTGTCCACGACATAGGGACCGTCGTTGGTGCCGAGGACGCCTTTGGTTTCGAGGACGGGCGTCCAGCGAGCGGGGCCGCCTTTGGTGAGCGCGGCGAGGTCGGGCGCGGGGGCGAGAGTGGCTTTGCCCGCTTGGTCAGCAGCGGCATTGTCACCGGCCCAGATGGCGACCTGAAACTTCGCGGTCGCGGGAAGCTCGGAGAAATGGAGGAGCGTGCGGCCCTCGGCGGTGGTTTCCGTGCGGTGCTTCACGTTGCCAAGCACGCGAACGACGAAAGATTTCCCGGCGGGCAGTTTGTGGTCGGCAACGAGCAGCGTGAGCGGACCGGACGCGCCGGTGATCTCGAAGGTGCGGGTGAACGTGCCGCTGGCGGAATCGAAGCCGGGCAGTTCGAGGACGTTTGCGGCGCCGACGGTGTAGGAGAGAATCGTGCGCTTGCCGTTGACGTAGAGACCACGCCACTTGGCCCACTCGCGCGGGAGCGGGCCGTAGGAGACGAGGTCGTTGCCTTCCTTCGAGGGCGGCTTCGGCTCGACCAACTTGCCGTCCTTGTCCGCCCAGCCGGGGAGCACGCTGGCGGAGAAGGCGACGTCGCCGACAGGCTGCGCGACGCCCTCGAGGCCTTCGCGGCCAGTGGCCAGTTTGATGAAGCCGCCGTTCCACGCCAACGCAAGGCGCAGGCGTTCGGTATCAAAACAGACCGTGGCTTCATCCTTGTCACCAACGCGGATGGAGATGCCTTTGAGCGCAGGCCGCCACGCTGGATTCCCGGCGTTGGCAGGGACGTTCAGGCCGCCGGAATAGAAGGCACCGAGGTCCATGTTATCCCACTTGGTGCTGGAGGCCCGGGGCTTGGGCGCGGGCTTTTTATCGGCGGGCTTTTTGTCGGCCGCGAACGTGAACACGGCAGCGCCACACAGGAGGGCTCCGAAAAGTACGGAGGACTTCAATATCGTATTTCGCATAATCTGAGAGGGGGGAACAGTCGGCGAGTTTGGATGCAAATTACAATGGGGAATTCATCAGACAACCGGCAACCGGCGGCCAATGCTCGATCGCGAGAGCGGCCAGACGCCGCCAAAACCGCGAGCCTTGGGCGCCCCCGAGCCCCTCGGGACGCGATCCTCTTACCGTTTTCACAGCCGCGGGACGGGCATTCGGGAGCCGCAACCGCGCCCGATGGAAGGAAAATGTTTAGACAATGAAAGTACGCCTGCAAAGGTTCCGCGCTGTGAACATCGAACTGATTAACACCGGGTCCGAACTGATGTTGGGCCGGGTGCTCAATACGCACCAACAATGGCTTTGCCGGCAACTGGCGGACCGCGGATACGTCGTCACCCGGCAGGTCGCGGTGGCGGACACCGGGGTGGACATCCAACAGGCGGTACGCGAAGCCCTGGCGCGGGCGGACCTGATCATCACCACCGGTGGGCTGGGCCCAACCTCGGATGACATCACCCGCGATTTGATCGCCCGATTGCTGGGACGCACCCTGCACGAGGACGCGGGAATGGTCGCTCACATCGAGAAGTTTTTCGCCCAGCGTCATCGGGTGATGCCCGCAAGCACACGGGTGCAGGCCTTGATCCCGGAAGGCGCGGCGATCCTCCCGAATCCCAACGGCACGGCGCCGGGGCTGGCGATGACGGTGGAACCCAACCCCTTTCGCGGCAATGGCCGGAAGTCCCTCCTAGTGATGCTCCCCGGTCCGCCCCGGGAATTGCGCCCGATGTTCACGGACGCCGTGGTGCCACTGCTGGCTCGGGAACTACCGCTCGAAGAGTCGTTCCACTGTCGCACGCTCAAAACGACCGGAATCGGCGAATCAGTGGTCGAGGAAACGGTGGCGGGACCATTGAAGTCGCTCACGGACGCCGGATTGGAACTGGGCTACTGCGCGCGGACTGGCGAGGTGGATTTGCGATTCGTGGCACGGGGCGCCAGCGGAGAACCGCTTGTCGCCGAGGCGGCGCAGACCGCCCGCGGACTGCTTGGCAGTTCGGTTTACGGCGAAGGCGATGATCAACTCGAGGCGGTCTTGGTGCAATTGCTTGCCGACCGCGGAGAAACACTGGCCACGGCGGAATCCTGCACGGGCGGCTCGGTCGCCAATCGCATCACCAATGTATCGGGCGCGTCCGCCGTGTTTCTTGCCGGTCTCGTGACCTACAGCAACGAAGCCAAGCAGCAACTGCTCGGCGTGCGCGCCGAAACGCTTGCCGCCCACGGTGCCGTGAGCGAGGCGGTGGCCCGCGAAATGGCCGAGGGCGCCCGCCAGCGCACCGGAGCCACCTACGCGCTGGCGACAACCGGCATCGCCGGTCCGACCGGCGGGACCCCGGCCAAACCGGTCGGGACGGTTTTCATCGCCCTTGCCGCGCCCAGTGGAACGACAGTCCTGGCGCGGGTGAACCGCTACGAACGGGAGACATTCAAGTTTGTCACCACCCAGCAAGCCTTGGACTTGGTGCGCCGGAAAATCTCCGGCAACGGTTAATGAGACGCAGCGAAGTGCACCCCGATATTGGGATCAGCGCAACTCCACGGTTGGTCTGACAATCCGAAACTCGTCCCTCTGCACGGCTGCCAGCGCCGGAAGCCCTCTTTACGATTCGCAGCCTCCAGACTTCGTCGGAAGATGCATGTATTCTGCGCTCTTTCCAAGTCGCACGAAGAACGATTCGACGGAGTAGTGTAAGGCAGCTGCAACGCTGACGCTGACAAAGACATCAGCCCACCAACTGCCGAAAATTCTGAGAGACTCATGGACCAGATACAGCGGATAGGAAATCCTCCCGAACCATCTCAAAACTTGAAAAGACAAAATCCGCGCGAGCAAGGAACCGGCATCGATCGCGGCCAAGATCAACATAAGTCCCGTAATTCCGAACATTGTGTGTTTCAATACACCAAGCTGGTGATGCATCTGAAGCCAATACCCAAGAGAAAACGCCGCTCCGGCAAGGACCAGAATCCATTTTCGATTCCTCATGGCGAGCCTCAGCCAGCCCTCCCTGCGGATAAGCACCGCACCCAGGGCACCGAACAGAAGCGAATCCATACGGCAAAAGGTCCCCACGAACTCATTCAATCCGGGCGAGGCGACACGAAAGATCACCGCAGCCGAGATTAGAACCATGCTCACGATCGGAATCCGACGTTCCCCGACCAGGATAACTCCAAGCGGCCAAACCAGGTAAAACTGCTCCTCAATAGCCAGCGACCAAGTGACGGGAATTGGCGAAACACCATATCCTTCACGGCCCATGATGATATTTTGAGTAAGCGTAAGATGATACCAGTCAGGAAAGACGACAGACGACCGGCGGAATGACTCCTGGACATACACCGCAGTAAGAGTCAAAAAATAGAGCGGCAGTATGCGTGCGGCTCTGCGCCAGTAAAATACGCTCAACAAATTAGTAGCGCGAGCCTCATCGATTAGAATGCCAGTGATGAGATAGCCGCTGAGGACAAAAAAAACATCCACCCCCGCCCACGTCCAGTTGGTCGCCGTTGCGAGCCAACCGGATCCACCGCTACAATTATAGTAGTGCCACCAAACCACCAGTAAGATCGCAATTCCCCGAATTCCGTCGAGCTGCGGAATTCTAGCGCTCATGGATGGCGTGCTCGGGACACACTTGAAGATGCAGAATCAAAATCGCCTATTCTCGCACCACCGCTCCCAACTTCTGCTTCAGCGTCTCGACTGTCCTGATGTGGGCGGCGTTCACCTCGGCGTCGGTAAGCGTTTTGTCGCCGCCCCGATACGTGAACGCGTAAGCCACGCTCTTCTGACCCGCCGGCACATTCTTGCCGCGGAACACGTCGAAGAGTTCCACACTCTCCAAGTTCGCGGGTTTCGCCTGCTTGACCGCGGCAAGAATCGCCTCGTGGGTCGTCGCCTCTGGCACCAGCATCGCCACATCGCGGCGGCTCGCCGGAAACTGCGGCAGGGGCTTGAATGCCCGGGCATCGTTGCGGCGGGCCATCAACTCGTCCAGGCGCAGTTCCGCGAGGAATACCGCGTCGCGTAAATCGTATCGCTTGACCAGCGGTGGCAGCAACTGCCCCAACTCGCCCAGTGCCAGCTTCCCTCCCAGACTCACCGTCGCCGATTCCAGAAACATCGCCGTGCTCTCGGCCCGCCGGGCAAAGGCGACACCCCGCAAGCCAAAATGCTCGATGGCATTCTCGACCAAACCCTTGAGATCGTAGGCGTCAAACTTGGCGCCACGGTCGTCGCCACTCCAGAAGTCCGGCGCCCGCTGCCCCGTAAGCGCAATGGCCAAGCGCCGCTCCTCCTTCACCTGCCCGTTGGCCTGCGTAAACACCCGCCCGATCTCGAACATCGCCACATCGTAATTCTTGCGGCTGACATTGTGCCGCAACGTGTTTAACAACCCCGGCAGCAGGCTCGGACGCAAGACGTCCATGTCCGAACTGAGCGGGTTGGCCAGTTGCACAAGTTCGCCGCCCGCACCCCGACATTCGGCATTTCCAACCAGCGTCTGCCCTTGCGCTTCACAGAGGCCCAACCCGGTCAGGAGCCGACGCAGTTCCGCATGCTGGTCGTAAACCGCATCAAACGGATTCCCGCCCACCGCTCCGCGCGGCGCCGTGCTCGGAATCTTGTCCACTCCGAACAAACGCGCGACCTCCTCAATGAGATCCACCTCGCGCTTCAAGTCCACCCGGAAGCTTGGAATGCGAAAACTGGTGACCACGGCACCCTTGTCATCTCGCCCCATCTGGCCGTGAATCTCGAGACCGAGGCTTTCGAGCATCTGCACCTGCTTCTCGCCCGGGATTGCCACACCCAGCAACGCGCTGGTCTTTTCATGCCGCAGCGAAATCACCTTCGGCTCGGCCGGCTTCGGGCAGGCGTCCACCACCCCCGGCACCAGCGTGCCACCGGCGGTTTCCAGGATCAACTGGGCCGCGCGCCGGCTGGCGTAATCCGCGATGCCCACATCGCATCCGCGTTCGAAGCGATAGCTGGACTCGCTGCGCAGCCCAAGCGCCTTGCTGGTGCGGCGGATGTTCGTCGGCGCAAAGTAGGCGCTCTCGATGAGGACGTCCTGGGTCTCCGCACGGATCTCGGTGTTTGCACCGCCCATGACCCCGGCGAGGGCGATGCCCTTATGTTCATCGGCGATCAGCAGCATGTCGCCGTTCAGTTGGCGTTCCTGGTTATCGAGCGTCTTGAACTTCTCCGCGGCACCGGCGCGCCGCACGACGATGGTCGGCCTGCCGTCCTCGCCCTTGGCAATCAAATGGTAATCGAACGCATGGAGCGGCTGACCGGTTTCCAGCATCACGTAGTTGGTCACGTCAACCACGTTGCTGATGCTGCGAATGCCAACCTTCTCCAGCGTGGTCCGCAGCCAGTCCGGACTTGGCCCCACCTTCACTCCGGTCACCAGACGCGCGGTATAGCGGGGACACAGCTCCGGCTCCTGCAATTTTACCGCGACAAACTTGCCAACTTCCTCACTGATTACTGAACACTGATTACTGATCGCTGGAACCTTGAGCGGATTGCCCGTCAGCGCCGCAATCTCCCGCGCAATGCCCAGCACACTGTTCAAATCCGGCCGGTTTGGGGTTACTTCCAGGTCATAGACCACATCGCTGCCCGCGCGTCCCAAATACGCAGCGAATGCCTGCCCCACCTGCGCGTCCTCGCGCAAGATGAGCAGACCGTCCACCTGCTCGGGCAGCCCGAGTTCCTGCGGCGAACACATCATCCCGCGCGACTCGACGCCGCGTATCTTGCCGACCTTGATCGTGAACGGTTCCTTGTCACCCGGCTTCATCGGCAGGGACGCGCCCGGGAGAATCAGCGGCACCTTGTCCCCCGCCTTGAAATTCTGCGCGCCACAAACGATCTGGCGCTCACCCCGACCGTCTTGGACACGACAAAGCGACAGCTTGTCCGCATTCGGATGCTTGTCGCGCGTTATCACCTGCGCGACGACAACGCCCTCGAACTCACCGCCGAGCTTCTGCACACCCTCGACCTCGAGACCGAGCATGGTAAGCCGCTCGGCAAGTTCCTCGGGCGACCAGTTGAAATCCACGTATTGCTTGAGCCAGTTCAGGGTGACTTTCATTTCAAACCTTTCTTCTTAGCGCGAAGCGGCCGAGCCCGATACGGAGCCGGGTGCCGGTAAAACGACCGATGCGGGGTGAATGCCCTGTTCAAACATTGCAATGAGTTCGAAGCCGGACTGGTTCAGGCAAACACCAGCCGCCCCTTTGGTTCGGGTATCGGGCGCCCGAGTGATTTAGCCGTCTCGATCCACTCCTTGATAACGATGTCCACGTTCTTGAGCGCGGCGGCGCGGGTGGGACCGTCGGCAGCGCAGCCGGGGAGTTCAGGCACCTCGGCGATGAAGGCGTCGTCGTCTTTGCTCCAATAGATGATGACTTCGTATTTGCTCATGTCAGTCCGCCGCAAGTTTGTATTTCAGGATCACGTTGCGCACCTGCCTGGCCTGATACGGCTTTGCGTTCGGCCCGCGCGGCTGCAAGTTAAGGATTTCGTCGATGCCATCGCGGAAGAATATATGGTGGCTGCCTTTCACTCTGCGGGCGAAGCCAAGACGTCCGAGGAGTTGGCACAACCCCTCAAACGGAATGTTCGCGTCGGACGTTCCGCGCAGCAACTTGTCGAGGAGTTTGTCGTGCTTGCCCATTTCAGAACTGCCTCAAAAACCGCACATCATTCTCATAGAACAACCGGATGTCAGTGATGCCGTAGCGGAGCATGGCGATGCGTTCGATGCCGAAACCAAACGCCCAACCGCTCCAGACTTCGGGGTCGTAGCCGACGTTCTCGAAGACCTGGGGATGCACCATCCCGCAGCCCGCGATCTCCAGCCAATCCTTGCCGAGCTTCTTCACCAGCGAGTTGGTGAAATCAATCTCGAGGCTGGGCTCGGTGTAGCTGAAGTAATGCGGACGAAACCGGAGCTTCACGTCGCTGCCGAGCACGTCCCTGAACACGGCCTCCACCGTGCCCTTGAGATCGCCAACGGTGACGTGCTTGTCCACGTA
>CAZUUP010000320.1:0-7129 GCA_964623105.1 uncultured Akkermansia sp. | reverse complement strand
GGGGGGGGGGGGGGGGGGGGGGGGGGGGGGGGGGGGGGGGGGGGGGGGGGTGGGTAGAGGGGGGGGGGGGTTTCAGCCGACAAGGAGGGAGGTACACGTGTGATGATTGCGGACACTTTTTTGGCTTTGGAAAACGCGGTCTGGCCCGTGGTGGTGACGGACGCGGACGGCGTGGTGCGGCGCTTCAATGGCGCGGCGCGGAAGGAATTGGGGCCGGTGCTGGAGGGTGAAGGGGTGTCGCTGGAGCGGTTGTGGCCGGAGGACGGGGCGGATGCGGGCCTGGCTTTCTTCGTGGAACTGGACGGGACAGCGACGCGGACGACGGGCTTGCGTTTCCGGACGGAGCAGGGGGTACGCAGTTTTCGGGTGGCGGGGATGGCGGGGGAGGAGGAAGGGGGCACGTGGCGATTGTTGCAATTGTTCGCGGAGCCGGCCGGAGGGAGCGCCGGGCGGACGGAAGCGGTGGAGCAGGGGGCGGCGCAGAAGCAGAAGCTGGATTGCGCGCTGCAATTGACGCGGAATGTGGCGCTGGATTTTAACAATGCGCTGACGAGCATTTTGGGGCACGCGTCGCTGCTGTTGAGCCAGGTCCCGAACGACAATGCGTGGCGCGGTTCGTTGCTGGAGATCGAGAAGTCGGCGGAGAAGGCGGCGGAGATTGCGCATGACCTGGCGGTGTTCAGCCGGCAGGAGAAGGATCAGAAGACGCAGCAGGCGGGGAATCTGAACAATCTGCTGCGGCGGTCGGTGGAGTTGTTCAAGACGCCGGCGCTGGCGGGGTTGGTGTGGAAGCTGCGGCTGGAGGGGCGGCTGTTCACGGTGAATTTTGACGAGGCGAAGATGCAGCAGGCGTTTGTGAAGATTCTGGAGAATGCTTCGCAGGCGGTGGGCAAGGACGGGCACGTGATGGTGATCACGAGCAACAAGAGCCTCGAGGAACCGACGCAGATTGGAAGTGTGAATCTGGCGCCGGGGGCGTACGTGGCGGTGGAGATTTGGGACAACGGGTGCGGGATTCCGGCGGACATCCTGCCGCGGATCATCGAGCCGTTTTTCACGACGAAGCCGGGGCATCGGGGGCTGGGACTGGCGTGGGCGTATGGGATCATCACGAATCACGGCGGGAATCTGGCGGTGACGAGCGAGCCGGGCAAAGGGACGTCGGTGATGGTGTATCTGCCGGCGCAGGCCAAGGTGGTGCGCGAAGTGAATTTGAAGGAGGATGAGTTGCGGGGGAACCAGACCATCCTGATTGTGGATGACGAGGATTTGTTGCTGACGATGGGACAGATGATCCTGTCGTCGTATGATTACCGCGTGTTGACGGCGAATTCGGGGCAGAAGGCGCTGGAGATTCTGGGCAAGAGCGGGAGCCAGATTGACCTGGTGATCACGGATCTGGTGATGCCGAACATGAGCGGGCGGGAATTGATCGAGCGCATCCGGGAGGTGGCGCCGGAGATACGGACGATCTGTTCGAGCGGGTATGTGCGGTCGGGGGGGAGCGAGGACGAGGATGACGCTTACTTGCAGAAGCCGTTCACCAGTCACGATTTGTTGTGCAAGGTGAAGCAGGCACTGGCGTGAGGGTGGTGGTCTGGCCGGGGGGAGATCCTGCCGGGCAGGTATGATGGGCAAGGGAATCTGGGGCAGGGAAATGCAGGCGGGGAGGGTCTTCCACGACGGGCTGCGCAGGAATTCGCACGATTGATTTGGGTTGCGGGGCGATTGAGTTGGGGGTTTAAGAGGGGCGTTCCCGGGCGGTGGCGTTGGCATGGGTGCGGCGCAATCGTTGCGGGATATGGACCATGGAAACAGCAACCAATCCGCCGGCCGACCTGCCCCTGCCACGGGTGTTGATCGTGGATGACACGGAGGATCACCGGGATTTGCAGTCGCGGTTGCTCGAGGGGGTTGGGTATGAGGTGACGACGGCGGTGCATTTGCGGGATGCGCGGGGGAAGCTGGCGGAATGGTGGCCGGACATTGTGCTGCTGGATGTGTGCCTGCCGGATGGGAACGGGATGGATTTCTGCCGGGAGTTGCGGCGGGGTCTGCGTGGGGAGGAGTTGGGGGTGGTGTTGATCTCCAGCGAACAGATTTCCACGGAAATGCGGGCGGAAGGTCTGGAGGCGGGGGCGAACGATTACATTGTCCGGCCGATGGAGAAGCGGCTGTTTCTGGCGCGAATTGGCACGCAGGTGCGCTGGCAGCAGATGCGGAAGTGCCAGCGCAAGGCGCAGGAGCAACTCGAACAACGGGTGACGGAGCGGACGCGTGAACTGGCGGCGGCAAATGAAGAATTGCGGCGCGAATTTGCGGAACGGCGGCGGGCGGAAGCTTCGTTGGAGGAGATGGCAGGCCGGTTCCGGCTGGTGGCCGAGAATGCGCGGGATTTGATCTGCCTGGTGGATGAGCGGGGGCGGTTTGCCTATGCGAGTCCGTCGTTTGCGCGAACGCTGGGACATGCGATGGAGGCGGTTCATGCGATGGTGCCATGGGAGCTGGTGCATCCGGAGGATCGCGGGCGGGCGGGGAACTGGCGGGATTGTCCGAGCCTGGAATTCCGGGCGCGGCGGGCGGACGGGTCGTGGGTGTGGATGGAGGGGACGACGTATCCGATCGTCTGGCAGGGCCAGGGATATGTGGTGGGCGTGGCGCGGGAGATCACGGAGCGGCGGCTGGCGAATGAGTTGATGCGGGAGCTGCCGCAAAAGATTCTGGCGGCGCAGGAATCGGACCGTTCGCGGGTGTCGCGGGAGTTGCACGACAGCGTGAATCAGATCCTGTCGTCGGTGCGTTTTCGGGTGGGAATGGCAGAGGAGGAGATGGCGCGCGATTCGGCCAAGGCGCGGGAAATGTTGGCGAAGGTGAAGGGGTTGCTCGAGGAATCGATCCAGGAGGTGCGCAGGATTTCGCGGAACTTGCGGCCGGCGGAACTGGATGACCTGGGCTTGGCGCCGGCGCTGCGCAGCATGGTGGAGGAATTCCGGTTGCGGACCCGGATGGAGGTGGAGTTGAGCGTGGACGACCGGATGAAGCGGCTGGGTGCGGAGGCGGAGTTGCAGCTTTATCGCATTGCGCAGGAGGCGCTCACCAACGCGGAGAAACATTCCGGGGCCACGCGGATGACCATCCGGCTGGGGCGCGGCGCGGGGGCGCATGAGGTGCGCCTGGAACTGGCGGACAATGGACGCGGCCTCCCGGCGGGCTCGGGGGCGGTGCGCGGGCGGGGCCTGGGCTTGCTGAACATGCGGGAACGCGGCGTGTTGTCCGGGGGGAAATGTGAGGTGATCCCGGCGCCGGAGGGCGGGGTGATGGTGCGGGTGGTGGTGCCGGTACGGTCCCTGGAAGAGCGTTGAGAGGATATGAAAGCGAACGAAGGCAGGAAACCGCGGCTGTTGTTGGTGGATGACCATCCGGTGGTGCGCGAGGGCATCCGCTCGTACCTGTCGGGGAGCGGGGTGGCGGAGGTGGTGGGGGAGGCGGAGGACGGGGTCGAGGGTTTGCGACTGGCGCGGGCGTTGCTACCGGACGTGGTGCTCGTGGACATCAACCTGCCGGGCATGAATGGATTTGGAGTGGCGGAGGCCTTGCGCAGCGAGTTGCCGAACGTGCGGGTGGTGATCCTGACCATGCACAAGAGCCGCGAGTACGCGGTGCAGGTGCTGGATTCAGGGGCAAGCGGCTATCTGTGCAAGGACGAGCAACCGGCGGAGATGGCACTGGCGGTGAAGGCGGTTTATGCGGGGCAGAGCTATTTCAGCCCGGCGGTGAGGCAGTTCGTGCTGGACGAACTGGTGGAGCGTTCGCGGCGCAAAACGAGGGTGCGACGGCTGCGAAAGAAGGCGGCGAGGCCGCAGGTGCGATTGACGCCCCGGGAACGGGTGGTACTGCGGTTGATCGCGCGAGGAAACACGAGCAAGGAGATCTCGGAGCGCCTGGGATGCAGTGAGCGAACGGTCACCACGCACCGGGAACACATCATGGAGAAGACGGGCCTGCACAATGTGGTGAAGCTGGTGCTGTACGCAATCGAACTGGGGTTGGTGGAGATGCCGTCGCTGCGGGTGGGGATGAGCGAGGAAGGGTGAGGAGCCCGGTGAATCCGCCGGCGGAAGCGGGAAGACCGGATTTTTTTTGGGGCGGAGCACGGGAGAGCGCCAACGGGGAGAAATATTGGGGCGCGACGCCGTGCATCGCGCAGGGCTTTTGCAGACACCCACGGAGCGTGACGCCAGGCTTTCTTGTCATTGTCATTCCGCGAGGGATGCCGTAAGTCTATCCCCGAACACGTTCACAAAAACTATGAAATATCTGTCATCGCTTCTGCTTGCCGTCGGGGTGCTCGCTTCCGCCCGGGCGGCGGACAAACAATGGGTTGTCTATGAAGGCAAGGAGGGGCCGGGGAAGGGGAAGCATGTGGTGCTCATTTCGGGGGATGAAGAGTATCGCTCGGAGGAGGGATTGCCGCAGTTGGGCAAAATTCTCGCGGTCCGGCACGGGTTCAAATGCACGGTGCTGTTTCCGATTGATCCGGCGACGGGAGAGATCAATCCGAATCACACGAAGAACATTCCGGGGCTGGAGGCGCTCGACAGCGCCGATTTGATGGTGATTTTGACGCGGTTCCGGAACTTGCCGGATGAGCAGATGAAGCATATCGACGACTACCTCAAGGCGGGCAAGCCGGTCATTGGTTTGCGGACCTCGACCCACGCGTTCAACGGCATCAAGGGTACGTACGACCGCTACAACAACGGGTACAAGGGACCAGCCAAGGAGTGGACGGACGGCTTTGGGCGGCTGGTGCTGGGGGAGATGTGGATCAGCCATCATGGCGGGCACAAGACGGAGGCGACGCGGGGGGTGTTCCCGGCGGATGCGAAGGGGAACGCGTTGCTGAACGGGATCAAGGACGGCGAAATTTTTGCGCCGACGGATGTGTATGGCGTGCGCCTGCCGTTGCCGGGAGATTCCAAGCCGGTGGTGCTGGGCCAGGTGCTCAAGCGCAAGGGGCCGGCGGACATGAAGGATCCGTTTTTCGGGCTGAAGCCGGATGACGAACCGGTGGTGGGGAAGAAGAATGATCCGATGATGCCGGTGGCGTGGACGAAGAGTTATCAACTGGCGGACGGCAAGAAGGGGCAGTCGTTTTGCACGACGATGGGTTCCTCGACGGATCTGGTGAACGAGGGATTGCGCCGGTTGGTGGTGAATGCGGCGTATCAATTGGTCGGCCTGCCGGTGCCGGAAAAGGCCAATGTGGAAGTGGTCGGGGAGTTCAAGCCGACGGCCTACGGGTTCAATGCGTTTACGAAGGGGCTGAAGCCGGCGGTGCATGAACTGAAATAGCAGCGGGCGAGGCTCGCCGCCCACGTGATTTCCCCGCCGAGATGCACGGGCGTCCGGCGGGGAAATTTTTTGGAACGATTCAACTGGTGGTTGCAACGGATGATCGGAGTGGCAGGCCGGGCGCGAGGGAAGATGGGATGGGAGCCCGCGTGACGATGGATTGTTCATGGATGTGATTTTGGAGCGGCTGTTGTACTTCTTCCGGCACTGGTGGATGTTCCGGGCGATTCGCCGTGCCGAATATGGCGGGGCGTGGGCGTTCATCTGGCGGATAACAGTTCAGCACTACTTGGTCCAATTTGCCCTGATACCCGTTGTTGGTTGGCTCATTGCGAATGCGTATGGGGATCGCGGCGAGGCAATTCGGCAATTGAGGGAATCTCCCCTCTTGCTGGTCTGGGCGGCGAGCTTGGAGACGGTGTTTTTCCAAACGTTACCCATCCAGTTCATGCGCGCGTTGGGCCGTCCGCACGGGGATCAATTTGTCGCCGGGGTCGTGCTGTTCGCGCTGGCGCATTTTGCGGTGAGCGTCGGGGTGGGCATCACCGCCGGCATAGTCGGCGGGATGTATTACAGTTACATCTATCTGGAATACCGGGAACATCCTTGGTGGGTGGCCACTTTCGTAACGGCAGCTGCTCATGCGCTCCATAACGCCCTGCCGGTGTATTTGTTTTTGTGAACGATGGCCGGTGGGCGGCTGGAAAGTGTGGTGCTAGTGTTACGGTGGTGATTCCATGATTATTGCGGCGAACAATCGGGGAGCTTGGCCGCAGTCGTCGCGACGGCTGCCGGTCTGGGAATCCAGTTGTTCATGGGACAGCGGACGGGTGGGTGGGAAAGTGCGTGAATCTTTTGGGCACCTGTTCAAGCTGGGGATCGCATGAGCAAAGTGATCGATCTCTCCGGCAAAGTCGCCCTCATCACGGGCGCCTCCCAGGGCATTGGGGCGCAGATGGCGCGGACATTTCATGCGGCGGGGGCGGCGGTGATTTTGAATCATCCCGAGGTCGGTTCGACGGCGGCGGATGCGGGGGCGGTCGCGGCGGAGTTGAATGGACGGCGGGCGGAGAGCGCGGTGGTGCTGGCGGCGAACGTGGCGGACGCGGAGGCGGTGCAGCGGATGATGCGGGAGGCGAAGGAGCGTTTTGGGGGCATCGACTTTTTGATTAACAACGCGGCGATTCTGCGGGACCGGACGCTGGCGAAAATGTCGGAGACGGAGTGGCAGGCGGTGATTGAGGTGAATTTGACGGGGGTTTTTCACTGCTGCCGCTTTGGGTTGGAGGTGATGCGGGACGGGGGCGCGGTGGTGAGCATGGGGAGCATTGCGGCGATCCAGGGTTTTTACGGGCAGGCGAATTACGCGGCGGCGAAAGCGGGGGTGCAGGCGATGATGCGGGTGTTGAGTCGCGAGGGGGCGCGGCGGGGCATCCGGGCTAACGCGATCGCGCCGGGGGTGATCGACACGGCGATGGTGGCGACGATTCCGAAGAATGTGCGGGCGGAGATGGTGAAGAACATTCCGCTGGGGCGGCTGGGTTCGCCGGCGGAGGTGGCGGAGGTGGCGTTGTTTCTGTGTTCGCCGCTGGCTTCGTATGTGAGCGGGCAGACGATTGAAGTGAATGGAGGGTGGCGGGGGTGATGTTTTTTTGGGGGGGTGGGGTTCGGCATTGGAGTGTTGGGGTATGGGGAGTGGTGAGGGGCGGGGAATCTCGACATCGGAATGTCGAGGTACTGGGGTGTCAGGGGTGCGGGGGTGGGGAGGTGCCGG
>CAZUUP010000319.1:1604-7130 GCA_964623105.1 uncultured Akkermansia sp. | reverse complement strand
GCCCGCCGCCCCGTCTTCACCCGCAGCGCGTAGCGCCCCGCCGAACGCCGTATCCGCACCTCCGCCCCAAACGTTCGCGACAACTCCCGCCCCGTCAGCACCGCCCCCTTTTTCCCGGCCGCCAGCAATCGCCCCCCCCGCAACAACAGCGCATGCGTGAACACCGGCGTGATCTCCTCCACATGATGCGTCACCAGCACCAGCGTCGGTGCCCCCGCCCGACGCCCCAACCGCTCGACGAAGTGCAGAAACAACTCCCGCGCCACCGGGTCCAACCCCGCGCACGGCTCATCCAAAATCAACAACTTCGGCTCCGCCATCAGCGCCCGCCCGATCAACACCCGCTGCCGTTCCCCCTGCGATAAATACGCCCACGGCCGCTCCGCGAGATATTCGCACTCGATCTGTCGCAGAATTCCCAGCGCCCGCTTCCGGTCCGCCCGCCCCACCTTCCCCCAATAATCAATCATCGCAAACTTCCCGCTCGCCACGCTCTCCAACGCCGGCTCCGAATCCGCCATCATCTGCCGCAAACTCGAACTCACCACCCCGATCCGCTTCCGCAACTCGCGCCAGTCCGACTCCCCATACCGCTCCCCGAACACTCCCACCTCTCCCGCCGTCGGCATCAGGTAACCCGTCAAGGCCGCCAGCAAAGAGGTCTTCCCCGACCCATTGCCCCCAAGAATCACCCAATGCTCACCCCGCTCAATCCGCCAGTCGATGTCCTGCAAAATCATCGTCCCATCCCGCCGGATGCTCAGCCCCGTCACCTCCAACACCGGCCCGCCTGCCGCCAGCCCTTTACGACCGCGATCCGTGCCCCCGCGCCCGCCGATCCGCTTTTCGTCCTTCATGATTCCATTTTTCCACCCGCCAATCACACACCCCGGGGCAGATGCGGCGCCCGCCGCCCCCGCCATTTTCCCGGCGCCGGCGCTTCCTCCGGCACCCGTCGCCCCTTCAGAAAAAACGTCCGGATCGCCCCCTTCCCCTGCACGTAAAACTCCCCGCGATCCTCGAACAAATGCGTCTCCCGCAGCCGCTCGTGCGTCGCCTCCTCCACCTGGATCGAGCCCGGTGCCCCGAATCCCGTCAACTCCCACGCCACCTCCACCGCGTCACCCCACAGGTCATAGCTGAACTTCGTCGTCCCGATCACCCCTGCCACCACCGGCCCGCTGTGCATCCCGATCCGCAAGGTGAACGCCTCCCCCGCCCGCCCTTCCCATTCCACAATCGCCCGCTGCATCTCCAGCGCCACATCCGCCGCCGCCTGCGCGTGATCCGCCCGCGCCGCCGGCAACCCCGAGGCCACCATGTACGCATGGCCCACCGTCCGGATCTTCGTCAGCCCGCGCCGCTGGATCAGCTCGTCAAACCGCGAATAAAACTGGTTCAACAACGCCACCACCTCCGTCGGCTGCATCCCCGCCGTCAGCCGCGAAAAATCATGCAGCTCCGCAAACAGGATCGTCGCCTCGGGAAACGTGTCCGCGATGTTCGTCTCCCCCCGCTTCAAACGCTCCGCCACCGGCGCCGGCAGGATGTTCAGCAACAACCGGTCCGCCGCCTCGCGCGCCTGCTCCAGTTGCCGGAAAACCTCGTCCCGCTGCAGTTGGTTTTGATACGCCCGCGCGTGATACAACACCCGCGCCGCCAGCTCCAGCTTGTCCGGCAGCTTCACCACGTAATCATTCGCCCCGGCCGCAAACGAATCGCTCTTCGTCTGCGCGTCATCCTTCCCCGACAGCACGATGATCGGCACGTTGCGCAACCCCGCATCCGCGCGCAACGCCCGCACCACCGCCAGCCCGTCCACCTCCGGCATCACCAGATCCTGCAAAACCACCGACGGCCGGCTCGCCCGCGCCATCTCCACCGCCGCCCTTCCGTCCCGGCAATAAACCACCTTCAACTCCGCCTGCCGCGACAGCATGAACGTGATCCGCTCCGCCACCAGCTCCTGATCATCCACCAGCAACACCACCCACGGCGTATTCGCCGCCGCCCCCGCCGTTGCCTGAAGATTACTCATGCCCAAAACCCGCCCTCAACGCACCCCGTCCCCCTCCGGCGCCAGAATCTCCGCCCCCAGCCGCCGCGCCTCCCGCGCCAGCACCTCATCCCCCGCCCGCTCCGCCAGCTCCACCGCCTGCCGCTGCCAGCGAATCGCCGGCTCGCGCACCCCCTGAGCTAAGCCGCTTCGCGCCGCCCGGAACAACCGGTCCGCCGCCAGCCGCTCCTTCCCCGCCAGCCGCCACGCGTCCCCCGCCCTCCCCAACGCCCGGCCCATTTCCAGCAACTGCCGCCCGTCCCGCCGCGCCACCGCCTCGCGATCAAATGCCTGCGCCGCCAGCTCGTGCCGCCCCTCCAGCCCCAGAATCACGCCGCCCAAACGCTCCACCCCGGCCACCAGGGACTGCTCCGGATTCGCCCGCAACAACGCCCGCGCCTCGCCCCACAACACCCGCGCCTGATCCGTTCTCCCCCGTACGCACGCCACCTCCCCCCGCAGCAACGCCACCTCCGCCCGATGAGCCGGACCCGGATCCGAACCCTGATTCGCAAAAACCTCTCCCGCAAACCGCAACGCCTCCTCGGCCTCCCCCCGCATCTGCGCCACCCGCGCCTGCACCACCAACACATCCGCCAGATTCACCCGCGCCCGCCCCAGTTCCTTCGCCGACTCCCGCAGAAATCCCGCCGCCTCGTCATACCGGCCCGCCGCCACCAGGCACACCGCCAGATTGTAAGCCGCATTCCCGATCTCCTCCGCGTCATCCAGCGCCCGGGCCCGGCGCAACACCCCCGCATACAAATTCGCCGCCTGCGCCGCCGCCTCACGCTCGAACACATGCCGCGCCCGGTCTTCCAGCCGCACCAACTCACCGTCCCGCACCCGCGCCGCCGCCGGTCCCTTTGGTGCCGACGCACACCCCGCCAGCAGCCCCGAGCAAACAACCAGCCAGCACGCGCGCTTCACGGCCGCCCGCCCTCCAGTCGCCCCGGCGCAATCCGCGGCGCGGTCGCCGGCGGCTCCACATACTTCCGCACCAGCCAGTGCCGCTGCAACGCCTCCACCAACCGCTCCATTTCATACATCGTCTTCTGCGCCTGCAGCACCGTCCCGGGCAGATCCCGCGCCTCCCCGCCCAGCTTCCCGGTGATCTCCGGCACCCGCGCCGTCCCCTTCTCCAGATGCTTCAGGATTACATTCAACTCATCAATTGAACGATTCGCCCGCGCCACCACCTGCCGCGTCTCGTCCAGCAGCGCCGTGTTCGACAACAACGCCCCCGCCGTCCCCTTCCCCTGCTCCAATCCCGCCGCCAGCCGGTCCAGCCGCTCCCCAAACTGCCGCCAACCCACCGTCACCCCCCGCAAATCCTGACCCACCTTCGTCCACTCCTCGAATCCCGCGCTCGCCTTTTTCAACACCGGCACCACCTCGTGCCGCAACTCCTCCAGCACCCGCTCCATCATGTTCGGCAGCTCGTCCGACGACCGCGCCGCGATCATCGGCTCCCGCTCCGGCAACAGCCGCCCGGTCCCCTTCGACACCTCCACAAACGAATCCCCCGCCACCCCGAAAGTCTTCTTGATCGTCGCCATCGAATCCATCCGCACAAACTGCTGGAAATCCCCCTTGATCCGCACCCGCGCCCGCATCCGCCCGTCCGCCGCCACCCGCAGATCCTCCACATTCCCCACCGACTGCCCCAGGATGAACACCTCGTTTCCCACGCTCAACCCCGATGTCCCCTTCTCCGGCAGCAGCAGCTCAAACCGGTACCGCGGCGCAAACCACCCCTGCGACCGCGCCGTGAAAAAAATCCCCGCCACCAGCAGCAACAACGCCAGCAGCACAAACGCCCCCACCAGCTCGTTCACATACCGGAAATGGAATCGCTGTTGCATCGCTCACCGCGTCATCTTGTGCATCTGCGAGCCGAACATCTTGCACCGGCTCGTCGCACGCAAGCCGGGATCATCCCACACCCGCCCCTCCGTCGTCGCCCACACCACCGCCGCCCCGCCCCGCCGCGCCGCGTTCACCGCGTTCACCAGCGGCGCAATGATGTCCGCATACACCCCCAAGGTCGGATTCTCCAACAGGATCAACTGCGGCCTTCCCAGAAACGCCCGGATGCACCCCGCCTTCCGCAAATCCTGCCGCCGTACCCGGTCCGGCGCCCACAACGGCAACCCCGGCAGCCGGAACATCCGCGCCAGATTCGCCGCCTCCCGCCGGATCTCCTCCTCGTCCCGCCCCGTATGATGCCGCTGCGCCAGCATGATGTTCTCGTCCACCCCCAGGTCATCCAGCCAGCCCTCCTCCAGAAACACCCGCCCGATCCGCCCCCGCGCCGCCGCCGCCTCCCGCGCCGTCAACTCCGCCCAGTTCCGCCCCAGAAACCGCACCACCCCCTCCGTCGGCCGCACCAATCCCTCCGCCGCATCCGCCAGCGGCAGTTCCTTGAACTCCTCCTCCAGCCGCAGCAACAACAACTCCCCCGCCCCCAGCTCGAAACTCACCTTCCAAATCGCCGTCTCATACGGCGCCTGCGAGGCCACCGTCACATCCTGAAATCGCAATATCGGCTCCGCGCCCGTCATCAATCCCTCAAAAATAGGTCAGCACCGACACCAGTGCCGACACGATGAACACCGCCGCCAGCGAACGCCCCAGCGCATCCTTCGTCGCCATCGGGATCGCCGCCAGCGACCCCACCGCGCTCAGCCCGCCCGTCACACAGATCGTCGCCGTCAATGCCGCCGGCACACAGCTCTTCACCACCACATTGATCACATCCGCCGGCCGCACCGCCGCCAGCACACTGTACAAAAACGTCACCGGATCCACGTGAATCTGTCCCAGCAACTCCGCAAACCCGTACCCGCTCACAAATGCCCCCGTCGTGAAAAACACATTCAGGCAGAACGCCGCCATCCCCGTCGCCAGCACCCGCGGCATCACCAGATACAGAAACGGATCCACCCCCTGCGCCTCCAGCACCCGCACCTGCCCAGACACCTTCATGTACCCCAGCTCCGTCGCCATCGCGCTCCCGCTCTTCACGATGATCACAAAATTCGTGAACAACGGACCCAGCTCTCGCGCCACGATCAGCACCAGCAACGGGCCGATCTTCTGCGACAACCCCACCTTCCCCAGCCACAAATGCGCCTGCACCACCACCGAAATCCCCACCAGCACCGCCAGCACCACGATGAACCACAACGAATCCACCCCGCTCCGCAACAACTGCCGCGCAAACGCCGCCCGCACCGTCCGCGGCCAGTGCCGTGGCTGCACCCCCGCAAACACCGTCATGAACAGCACCGCCAGAAAATACCGCAGATCCATCCACTGGTTCCGCGCAAACGCCCCCACCCCCGCCACCAGTTGTCGCATCCATCGCACCCCCGCACCGTAAACTCCCCCCACCCCAAACCTCAAACCCCAAACGCGACCCGTCCCCCGCCACCCTGACCTTCCGCTCTTTGAGCTTTGAGCTTTGA
>CAZUUP010000319.1:0-1504 GCA_964623105.1 uncultured Akkermansia sp. | reverse complement strand
CTTTGAGCTTTGAGCTTTGAACTTTGAACTTCCTCGAATCTCCCCCCTTCAACCCTAGTCAATAGTATCAACCATCTCCCAACCATGGACCAGAAACTCGAAGGCACGCCCAAAGCCACCCTGCAACTCGCCGGGCGCAAAATCACCCGCAGCGACATCACCAACCACTGGGGCACCCGCCTCCAGTGGCGCGTCAGCCGCGACGGCAAGGAAATCGCCACCCCCGTCTGCGGCCCCGAACTCACGTTCGAGCACCCCGACAAGACCCCCGGCAAATACGAGGTCGTCCTCCAGCAGTTCCACTACGTCAGCTACGCCAAGGACAAGGACGGCAAGTTCACCGCCAGCAAATACATCAACATCTCCGAGCCGGTGAGCTACACCATCTGAGCCGCCCGTGATCGTCCTCGCCGCCATGTCCCGTCTCCTCTCATCAGCACCCGGCTTCAGGGCGTTCACGCCCTTCATCATCTCCGAGTTGGCGAGCGTCATCTGCCTCTCCTTAGCACCCGGCTTCAGCCGGGTGTTCCCGCCCGCCCCGTCGAAAAACCGTTTCCACGGTTTCTCCGCTCCCTCCCCGAAACGCCTCCCCCGCCTCCCGAACCTCCGCTAACCTAGAAACCTCCCACCATGCTCCACATCGGAAACGTCCACCTCCCCCTCTGCTCCGGCACCTCCCGCCGCAGCTTCCTCCAACTCGGCGCGACCGCCATGTCCGGCCTCACGCTCGCCAACCTCTTCAAGCTCCAGGCCGCCGGCGCCGTGGATGAAAAGAAGGCCAAAATCCGCAACTGCATCACCCTCTTCCTCGTCGGCTCCCCCGGCCAGCACGACACCTGGGACATGAAGCCCGACGCGCCCGAAGACATCCGCGGCAAGTTCAAGCCCATCTCCACCAGCGTCCCCGGCGTGCAGATTTGCGAACACTTCCCGCGCATGGCGAAAGTCATGGACCGCGTCGCCCTCATCCGCAGCCTCCACTACAACACCGGCTCCTCGCACGAAAACGGCCAGCGCTGGATGATGACCGGCCACGACTTCAACGAGGCGAACAAGCAGCCCTTCATGGGTTCCGTCATCTCCCGCGTGTTCGGCGCGAAAGGCGCGCTCCCCGCCTCCATCGTCCTCCCCGTGCCCATCGGCAACACCGGCACCTCCACGCCGCACGGTCAGGAAAGCGCCTACCTCGGCAGCGCCCACGCGCCCTTCTTCCTCGGCAACGACCCCGCCCGCGCCGACTTCAAAGTCGCCGACCTCGAAGCCCCCAAAGGCCAGACCGAATTCCGCGTCGAGGCCCGCCGCAAGCTCCTCCAGGAAATCGACGACCTCCAGCGCCAGGTCGAGACCAGCAGCACCCTCGCGCGCGACACCGCCTACGCCCGCGCCTTCAATCTCCTCACCAATCCCGAAACCAAGAAGGCCTTCGACCTCAACGACGAACCCGCCAAACTCCGCGACCGCTACGGCCGGAACACCTTCGGCCAGAGCTGCCTCATGGCCCGCC
>CAZUUP010000318.1:0-7150 GCA_964623105.1 uncultured Akkermansia sp. | reverse complement strand
GCGACGACCCGGAAACGGTTCTTCGCGGTCTGCGCAACTCGAAATCGGTAACTGAGTCCGGGTTCAAAAAGCTTCGGTCCCCGTCCCCGCGCAGCCGGTGACGCCGCAACTCGACCCGCTCGCGTAAGTCATGCCAACAAAAAACCCCTCCCGTTTTGCGGGAGGGGTTTCGAAGGTTACCCAGTCAGCTTAGAACTTGTAGATGACGTTCAAAGCGAGCAGGTGAGCGTTGTTGCGACCCGGAGTTCCGACCGAGGTATACGCACCGACGCCTTGAGCAGGACGAGCCGGACGACCCGCGTTGGCGCTCAAGTCATGATCGATACGATACTCGAGCCGGGTAATGACATTCGCCCAGAGGGCATAGTCAGCCGTAAGCGTTCCGGCGAGAATTTCCGTGCCCTGAGCACCAAAAGTGTTAGCCACCCCGTTGGCAGCACCAGAGTTCAGGTCAGCATATTCGCCACGCAGATTGAGCGTCAGCTTCTTCGTCGCACGATACGAGAGGTAGAGACCATACACATCGTCGTCGTTGTTCTTAACGCCAGCAGCATTCGGAACGATACGCTTGTCGAAGGCCAAACCGAGCGAGAGGCCGGTGACGGGCAACGGAATCGACGCACCAGCATACAGGTTGTAGGCCGAGGGAGCACCCGCAGCGTTTGCACGACCACCGAGGTAGCCGAAGTTCAGCGTGGCACCCGCCAGCGAACCGGAGCTCTTCGGAGCCGTCAGGCTGACGAGCGCGGTGTGGGCGAGATTGCCGCCGTTGGCCGGACGACCGTTGAGGGCGGTGGTGGTGGTGTTAGCCAGTGCCGCGGAGAGGCTCATCCATTCGCAGAAGCGATAGCTGGCTTGCAGACCGGTGTGCTGGAAGGGTTCGATGGTGTAGGACCACGCGCGGGTGTAGTTCGGGTTGCTGCCGGCGTTGAAGGTTTCGGTCCCGATCAGGGCATCGAACACACCGAGCTTGGCCTCGATGCCGTTACCCACGGGGATTCGGAGGTTCGCATAGGCCTGCTTGATACCGAGGTCACTCACCCCGACACCCGGGCCTTTGGCACCGAGCAGATTGGCATCCGGTCCGTAAAGCAGTTCCGCCTTGTAGCCGGCCGCCCACGCCTCTTCGGTCAGGGGCTTCTCGAGAGTGACATTGACCACGTCGAGGTTGAATCCGTTGGCCTTGCCCGCACCAATCGCGTAACCCGGAGCGGCAGTCTGGTTCGGATTATAGTGAATCGACGTATTCACATAGCCGCTGAGCACAGTCGAAGACAGATGGGTCTTGACGGCTTCCTTGGCTTCTTCGGCTTGAGCGCCAACCGCAAAGCTGACAACGCCAGCGGCGGCCAGCCCGAGTGTCCATTGATTGATCTTCATTACAGTATGTTCCTCCTGCGAGTTTTGTTTAACTGGTTTAACTGGTTTGACTGGTCGTTTTAGTTGGGCAAATCACGGTTCGCCCGGGCACCAAAACGGTGCATTGGGGCCGGAGACTAGGTAGTTGCCGGTAGATTGACAACTGTTTTTTTGAGTTTTTTCTGCGAAACCTGCGCCGCGCATGGGCTTTATGCAAAGTAGCAGGCTTGCAGGGCTCTCAACCGCATGACCATTTTCCTGAAAACGGCGGCGCGGCTGCCCCGCTTTTGCCCCCACGAGCTCAAAAAACAGCCGGCACGCCTTCCTCCAAAATCCGAATCCGCTCGGTCAATCCATCCCGGGCCGCGATTTCGCTCAGCCACCGCGGCGGCTCCTCGACATCCTCGAAGGACAATTTGAAAGTCCCGTAGTGCATGGGCACCATCCATTTGGCCCGCACTTCCCGGAACACCTTCACCGCCTCGTCCGGCCCCATGTGAACATTTCGAAACGATTCCGGGTAGTAGGCGCCGATGGGCAGCAGCGCAATCTCCGGCCCCAACCGCTCGCCAATCTCCGTGAAGCCATCGTAATACGCGCTGTCCCCGGCGTGGTAAATCGTCCGCCCCTGATGTTCGAGCACGAAACCGCCATACCCCCGATGATGATCGTGCAGCATCCGCGCCCCCCAATGTTTGCAGGGTGTCAGGGTCACCTTCCAGTCGCCGTGCGAGAAACTTTCCCACCATTTCAGCTCGATGATGCGCTCGAAGCCCAGCCCCCGCGCCAGCTCCCCCATGCCCCACGGCATGACGCCAATCTTCGGCGCCGGCAGCTTGCGGATGCTCGGTTTGTGAAAATGGTCGAAGTGCGCATGCGTCAGCAGCACCAGGTCAATCGGCGGCAAATCCTTGATCTTCAGTCCCGAATGCTTGATGCGCTTGAGGAGGAAGAGCCAGTTGGCGAAATTCGGGTCGATCAGGACGTTCAAATCCGTGAACTGCACGAGAAACGACGCATGCCCGATCCACGTCAGCGCGACCTGTCCCGGCGTCAGCGTGGGAAACGCCGGCCGCTTGTGCTGACCTGACCGTTTGGTCAACAACGCCTTCCAGACCATTTCGTGGAAGAACGTGCGCGGATTGAACGCGTTGGTCGGGGTTAACTCCTTGAACGAGCGGGGAATCCGCCGGCGTCGGAAACCGGCGGGCTGATGTTTGCCCGGATCTGGATTCATTGGAACCGTTTGACAGGCAGGACGGTACATGCGGACTGAATAGCTGGCAACCCAATCCGTCACACGCTCGCAGATTAACAACCTGAACTTATGAAAAAATTAACCTTGATATTGACAACGATGGCGGTGGCCGCTGCCGCCGTCACGGACACTCGGGCGGGCGACCGGGAATGGGCCACCGCGGGCAAGGTGCTCGCCGGCCTGGCGGCGTTCTCCGTGGTGAGCCGGGCATTGGAGCCGGCTCCCGCTGCTTACGTCCCCGTTTACACCGCTCCCACCCCGCCACCCGCAGCGGTGTACCAGCCACCGGCACCCACCTACTACGCGCCGCCGGCACCCGCGTATCATGCCCCGGCGCCGGTGGTGACCTATTATGCACCGCCGGTTTACTATGCGCCCGCTCCCCAAGTTTATGTGGCGCCGCCGGTCTTCTGCGCACCACCGGTTGTTTCGTTCAATGTCGGCTTCGGTTACGGCTTTGGCGGCGGCAGCCGATTCGGCGGCGGCTTTGGTTATGGCGGCGGCTTCGGGCGTCGCGGTTTCGGTCGGGGTTGCTGGTAATCACTGTCCCCCGCAATCCAGTTCTCTCACAACCCGTCCGGACTCCGGTCCGGGCGGGTTTTCTGTTTCCAACCGCCCGCGCCGCGTTTAAGTCTCCTGCATGAACAAGCTCGAACAGCAATTGGAGACCTTCCTGCGCAAATCGCCCGTTCTGGGCACCGGCGTTTACCTTGCCAGCACCGCCGTGGTCCTCGGCGACGTCACGCTGGGTGATTACTCCAGCGTCTGGTACAACGCCGTCCTCCGCGGCGACATCAACCGCATCGTCGTCGGCCACCATACCAACATTCAGGACAACGCGGTCGTCCACCTCGCCGACGATTTCCCGTGCCTGATCGGCAACTGGGTCACCGTCGGCCACTCCGCCATCGTCCACGCCTGCACCGTCGGCGACGAATGCCTCATCGGCATGGGCGCCACCATCCTCGACGGCGCGCAAATCGGGGCGCAATCCATCGTCGGCGCCAATGCCCTCGTCACCCAAAACTTCGTCGCCCCGCCCGGATCGCTCATCCTCGGTTCGCCCGCCAAAGTGGTGAAACCCCTGACCCCCGAACAGCGCGCCGGCCTGAAACACTGGGCCGACAAATACGTCACCAACGGCGCCTACTGCCTGAAACACGGCATCAACCCCGGCCAGCCGCTGCGATCGTGACCGCGCCGTGCGCCGGCTCGGAAACCGTGTCGCCGCAAAAAACGCAAAGGAGCGCAGAAACAAACCGCCCGCTAAACCTGTCCCGCGGCGCGAACCCGTCCGCCATCCCACTCTCCCGCCCCGCCCCCATTTTGCGTCTCTTTGCGTTCTTTGCGGCTAAAACCCGGCTCCACTCCTACTTCTCCGCCTTCTCCGCCGCCGGCTTCTCCGCCGCCGCCACCGCCGCCGCGCGCTTGGCCATGATGGCCTCGACGATCTTGGCCGCCAGCTCGGGCTTCTCCGCCAGCGCCTTCTGCGCCGCCTCCTTGCCCTGCCCGATCAAGTCGCCCGCAAATTGCAGCCACGCGCCCTTCTTCTCCACCACCCCATCCTCGATGCCCACCTCGATGATGCTGCCCTCCTTGTTGATGCCGTGGTTGTAAATGATGTCAAACTCCGCCTCGATGAACGGCGGGGCCACCTTGTTCTTCACGATCTTCACCTTCACGTGATTGCCCGTCGCCACCCCGGCCGCGTCCTTGAGCGTGTCCTTCCGCCGGATGTCCAGCCGCACGCTGGCGTAAAACTTCAGCGCCTTGCCGCCCGGCGTCGTCTCGGGATTGCCAAACATCACGCCCACCTTCTCGCGCAACTGGTTGGTGAAAATGCACGTCGTCTTGGACTTGTTCAAAATCGCCGTGAGCTTCCGCAGCGCCTGGCTCATCAGCCGCGCCTGCATGCCCATCGTCGCCATGCCCATCTCGCCCTCGAGTTCCGCCTTGGGCACCAGTGCCGCCACCGAGTCCACCACGATCACATCCAGCGCATTGGACCGCGCCAGCGTCTCGCAAATCGACAACGCCTCCTCGCCGCTGTCCGGCTGCGACACCAGCAGGTTGTCCAGGTTCACCCCCAGCTTCTTGGCGTAACCCGGATCCAGCGCATGCTCCGCATCAATGAACGCCGCCGTCCCGCCCGCCTTCTGCGCGTTCGCGATCACATGCAGCATCAACGTCGTCTTGCCCGAAGACTCCGGCCCGAAAATCTCGATCACCCGCCCGCGCGGCAGCCCGCCCACCCCGAGCGCCAGATCCAGCGCCAGCGCCCCCGTCGGAATCACCTCGATGTGCCGGCTGGCCCGCGCATCCCCCAACCGCATGATGCTGCCCTCGCCGTAGGACTTTTGAATCGTGGAAATCGCCTCCTCGAGGTCACGCGAGCGCGCCGCGCTCAATTTGGCGGCCTCGGCCGCGGCCTTGTCGGTGGATTTTTCAGCAACGGCAACCTTCTCGGTGGTTTTGGGCGGCATAAGTTTTTTCCTAAAAATTTGTCCGCAGCCTTCTACGGATTGCCCCCCCCCAAGTCAATCCCGCCCCGCTCAAAATCCCGTGACCAAGCCCGCGCCCGCCAGCTATGCTGCCCGCCATGTCCACGTCCGCCCCACGTCGCCTCGCGTTCGCTCTCGCGCTCAAACTCACCCTCGCCGCCGCGATCGTCCCCGCGGTTCACGCCGACGTCGGCGACCCGCAAATCCAGACCGACCACCCGTGGTATCCCGGCGAACTGGCCTGTTCCACCTTCGATCGCCTCTTCGCCACCCAGGCCCGCCAATACCAGCGCGTCACCGGCATCGCCCCCACCAACGACCTCCACAAAGCCCTCGCCTCCTGGCTCTGGCGCAACACCCATTACGCCCACGGCGAGGAAGGCGTGGAAGACTGGTGGGACGCCGGCTTCACCAAGGGCGGCGACACTCGCGGTCGCGAATACTGGACCGGCCTCTTCGCCCACGGCTTCGGCCTCTGCGGCACCACCCATTCCCAATGGTCCGCCGAGATGGAATACCTCCTCGGCCACGCCCGCGGACGCGGCGTCGGCATGCAGGGCCACAACGCCTTCGAAGTCTTCCTCACCGGCGGCGACTTCGGCGACGGCCGCTGGGCGCTGCTCGACCACGACCTCTCCACCATCATCTTCGACCCCACCGGCCGCCGCCTTCTCTCGGCGCGGGAAGTGAAGAACGACTGGCAAAAACTCATCCGCCGCGACCACCAGCCCCAGAAACAACACGGCTGGCTCGTCTGCGGCCTGCATCCCGGCGACGGCGGCTCCTACCGCCAGTTCAACGTCGCCGAATACCTCCCCGGTTACGCCGGCCCGCCCCCGATGATCCATCTGCGCCGCGGCGAAAAACTCCGCCGCTACCTCCAGCCCGGCCTCGAGGACGGCCGCACCTTCGTCTTCTGGGGACGCAACTACCGCACCGGCAGCATCCCCGGCCCCGAACGCTCCATCGCCTGGGTCAACCAGCCCGAAAAAATGCACGGCTCCCGCGACGGAGCGGGCTACCAACCCGGCCTCGTCCGCTACGCCAACGCCGCCTACACCTACACCCCCGACTTCACCAACGGCGACTACCGCGAAGCCGTCCGCAGCGAGGACGCGCAGCAAGTCACCTTCGAGTTCCACACGCCATTCATCATCGGCGCCACTCCCGCCAACTCGGACGACTGGGGCATCTACGCCCCCGGCGGACGCAACGGCCTCGTCCTCCACGGCCAGAACGCCTGCCCCGTCGCCGTCTCCACGGACTGCGGCCGCTCGTGGTTCCACGCCGGCCCGCTGCGCGACGGCCTCGACCTCACCGACCACGTCAAAGGCCATCGCCAATACCTCCTCCGCTTCGCCACCAACGCCGCCGCCCTCGCCCCCTCCGCCCTGCGCATCACCACCGTCTGCCAGGCCAACGCCGCCATCCTGCCCCGCCTCAAGGACCACGGCTCCACCGTCACCTTCGCCGCCAGCCAGCGCGCCGTCGTCTCCGCCGGCCCCAACCGCGCCCAGGCCCAAACCCACGTCGTCGCGGGCGCCTTCGGCAAACCCGCCGTCACCCTCGCCCTCCAATCCCCGCGCGGCGAACCCGTCACCGCCATCCATGCCGCCGCCCACGTCGCCTCCAGCAATCCGCCCCGCGCCGAAGTCCGCTACCAGATCGAATACTCCATCGATGCCGGCAAAACCTGGCAGCCCATCGTCAAAGACTGGAACATCCCCCGCCGCGGCGACGAACCGGCGGACTTCTGGTCCCAAAGCCTCTGCTACGGTTCCGTTCAACTCCCCGCCACTGCGAAAAACGCCGCCCACGTCCAGGTCCGCTTCCGCAACGACGGCGGCAAAACCTACCTCCGCGCCGAGGCCCACCTCGTCTATCGCACCGCCGCCCGCGACGCCACCCGCGTCACCTTCGACTGGACCGACGCCACCGGCCCCCGCCGCGCCACGCAAACCTTCGCCAGCACCGCCACCGCACCGGCCACCTGGGACCTCCCCACCGCCGCCCGCGTCCAGACCCGCTGGGT
>CAZUUP010000317.1:0-7150 GCA_964623105.1 uncultured Akkermansia sp. | reverse complement strand
GTAATCTTCAAAACCGGGTGCCAGATTCCCCTCACAATTCCCCCCAATCACATGCGCCGTCAGCGCGATTACTGGAAGCCGGGCCGGCTTCAATTCATCCCCCGCTGGTCCTACAGACGGCGCCCGCCTCAGCTCCCCTTGCAAGCTGACGCGATGAGCGATTCCAGATTCCTCATTTCCTTCTTCCAGCGCCTCCTCATCCGCCACGTTGCGCGAGAAGCCCAACAGGTCCGTGAACATGACGGCCCACGTTTCGCCAAAGAGATTCCAGATGCGCTTATCTACCGCCCCGCGGTTCGCGCCCGACGTGAGGCGTTCAGCCAGCAGTTTTTCCAGCCGTCCTTGCGCGGCATGGATTCCGACTTCGAGCGTGTGGGGCATCATGGGTTGATTTCAAATAGCCGGGCACAGGCGCTCTTCAGCCGGGTTGGCGATGCGGAGTGCTGTACATTCACTGGTGGATTCGCCGGAGAGCTGCGGCTTGGAGCCGGTGGTTCACGCTGCTGCGTGGCAACCCGTCACTTGGGAGGAAAAGCCTGACCCGTGGCATCGCGGATGCGGCCCCGTTCATCGAACGCGGGATCGCCGACGGGCAGGGGCGGGTCCGTCTGGCGGGTGCAGGCGGGACGAGGCAGGCGACGGAGAGGGAGAAGGCTCAATGATCGATGACCTCGTCGAGCCTCCGATCTCCCCTGTTTTCTCTTTCCAGAGTGTCGCTTTGGTTTCGACTTCCGACTCGACTGAATAACAACGGCTAAGGCGTTCGCCTGATCACTTTTCCAGCGGCGGCACCGGTGTGCCCCACTCGAATTCGTTCAGCGCCGGACGATCGACGAAATACTTCGGCACGCTCAGGTCGCGCTTGTTCAGCTGCGCCTGGAGCGCCCGGATAGGTTTGAGCACGTCCGGCGTGCCGAGCAGGAACACCGCGACGCCCCATGCGGGAACCTTCAGTTTGAATCGCCCGTCAGTCTCCGTTTTAATCTCACTCTCCGTGAGCATTTCCCAGACAATCGCCCCCGGTCTCGCCAGGGTGGGATCAACCTCCACGTCGTACTCCGCCGCCGTCCGGTCGTGACTGATGACTACCACCATGATGGTTCCATCCGGGGCGATGCGTGGCAGCACTTCAAGATTCATGGGTAGCTTGCCTCCGAGGCTCAGGGCGACCGGCCGCGTCACCCCGGCCTTGCGGGCCGCATAGCCCAACACCTCGGCATAGGGTCGGTTGGCTTCGTAGAGATCGGGAATGACGGCAGGGAAGGGGTTGCAAGGCTCCGTGCCGCGGTGGGCCTCCATCCGGGAGGAGATGGCGTGCAGGCTCATGCCCTCCCGCGTCCCAAGCCAGACAGTGCGATCCGTCTCCAGGCCGACTACCTTGTCGCCCCACCACGCGATCGGCTTCGCCTTCCCCGCCGGACTGGCCTCGACGACTTCACCCCAGCTCGTGGCGGTCCCAACTCCGGTCAAAGCCTCGGCATACTTGATTCCCGGGGGAGCGCGCATATCAAGGGGACTTTGCGGAATGCCGAGAACTTCCCGGGGCATCTTGGCCATCGCGTCATCCAACTGTTTCCAGACGGCTTCGTCGCGCACCAGCCTGCCGTCTTTGTCACGCAACATCTGCCACGAAGGGTCGCGCACGGGTTCGCCGCCCCGAATGCCCTGGTTGTCGGGGATCGGGCGTTTTGGTTTGCCCTTGTCGTCCAGCACGTACTTTTCCGGCGTTCGGGCGTAGAGTTTGGCCCACGCGCGGGGATCGTCGAGCGCGTGTACCCGATGACCCTGCAGCTTGAACGGACCGCCCCAAGTATCGAACTGATATGCCCACATCGCCTCGTCTGCGGACTGCGTGCTCGGATAGAACGCGTTCTTGTGCTTGCGTGCGATCCGAACGCCGAAATTCTGCTCCAGAAAATCGATCCGCCGGCCCGTGGCAACATCCAGAGTGAGACTGTCAACATTGGCAAAGACCACGCCGCCGCTCTGGATAAACCCGCGAATCCGTTCGCGGATCGTCGGCGTGCTCCACTCGGAGCCGACGACATAGAGCACCTTGTAGTCACTCAGTTTGGTCTCGCCGAGCTCCAGTTCCTCTTCAGTCAGCAGGTGATAGGGAAGCTGGAGATTCTGGAAGGCTTCCGCCGTCCAGCCGAAGTCCTGCTTGGGATATTGGAAATAACGGTAGTAATAGCCCGTGGTGTCCGGCATCAGCAGGGCTACCTGCGGTTTCACAGGCGCGGACTTGGCCAGATAGCCGGCGTAGTGGGTCTTGAAAAAATTCTGCCAGTAGGCGAGTTGCAGCCGCTGCGACTGGTCGCGCCCGCGATAGCGCGGGCTGTAGAGCCAGTGATGGGTTCCGTCCACATTGTGCCCGATCATCCGGGCCAGCGCGCGGTCCAGGTCGTGCGGGCCGTTGTATTGATCCCAGCCTTCCTGACCGAAGTAGAACCACACCCAGCCCATGACGGTATTCTTGTGCCGCGGTGCCAGGCGGTCGGTGATGGCATAGTTAAGATTCATCACCGGGGCCTCGGGCCAGCAATGCTCGACATTCACCACGGGCGACAGGCGATGATACCAGTAGAAACTATTGCCATGCCGCTGATTGGCTCCGGGCCAGATGATGAAGTGCTGCGTGAAAGGATAGCAACTCACCCGGCCCGGCGTGCCGAGCTGGTTCATGGCCTTTGAGGAGTCTTCATTAATCCGCCGGAAGAACTCGAACGTGTAGTAGCGATGGAAATCAATCAGCAGCTTGTAGCGGCCCGGCTCCCGATACATGACGGCATCGACCTCCGGCAGCGCGGAGAACTTGCGCGAACCGTCATTGTTCCACGCCGGCAGCGCCCAGTTCAATGACAGGGGCAGCGGCTCGACCTGCTCCCAGGCAGTCAGCTTCTGTCCCGTCAGTGAGTTATAGGTGCGGCCGTCGCGATTCGAGTCTTCCGCAGGCGAGACATCACCAAACCAGACCTCGCGGAGAAACTTCCGAAACTCCGCCTTCATTGGATCACGGTAGTCCATCTGGGCGCGCGTCCGCATGCCGACCTCATCCCAGGAGCAGGTGAGTTTGTGATCCCCGACGGTGAAGAGATGCTTGCCGTAGTGATGCCCCATCCCGGTGATGGATTCCACGCCCTTCTGATAGTTGCCGGCGTCGAAGAAGCTGCCGCACGCCTCGCGTTGCCGGCTTCCTTCCTTGCCGTCGAACTGCAAGGGCGGCGGACCATTGGCCCCCCAGAGTGTCTGGTCGATGGCTCCGAGCATTCCGTTGGATTTGAGATATTCACCGACCATGAAGGTGAAGGATGATCCCTTGTAAGCGCAGTTGTAGCCCATGCGCTTCCAGTCCTCGAGGATGGCCGCCGCGTAGGCGGTGTTGATCGGGCGCGGATCCTTGGCGGGATCATAGACCCCGTTCTTGGCGGTGTGACCGTAGTCCGAATGAGCCTTCCAGTTGGCGACCGCCGCCTTGTCCGGATGGCTCCAATCGGGCTTGCCGATGAACGCGCGAGCCTCGCCGCCGAACGGCCCGTCGTAGGGCGTCACGGGTGGTTCGGGCAGTAGCTTCCAGTTCTCGTAGAGTTTGACCCGCCAGGGTTCGACACTGGCCGGCTGTTCACCCGCCGAGACGGTGAACGTGAAAGCGAGGACGGTGAGAAAGGCAACAGAAGTGACGATTGGGCGCATGGACGATGAACTGATAGGGGTCTGATTTCTGAACGCTCCGCGGTTCATGAGCTCTTCTCGGGTCGGTCGTTGGCCAGCCATATTGCGCGTGATATCCGCGAAGGTTTGTCGCTTTGGTCCACCGTGTCAACCATCCAAGAAAGACCGCCATTCTTGCCTTGTCGCGAGGAGCCCACCCTCCTACGCTCCGCACCACGAACACCGTTTAGCCGTTGATCAAACACTCACAACCCATCCATCGGAGTTTACCATGAGCCAACGACCCAAAATCTGCATCGACCGCATTTTGCCCAAAGACATGATGAGTTTCCAACCGACGACCCGAGGACGGGAAGGCCGCTTCCGTGCCATCTCGCCCATCGGCAAGACCTGGATGAACGGCTCGACCTTGCGCGTTCGCTTTATGGGAGGCTCAGCCGCTCAGCAGGCGGTGGCGCGCGAGCAGGCCGGTTGGTGGGCTCAGGTCGCCAACTTGAAATTTGATTTCAACAATGCGCCGGATGCGGAGATCCGCATCAGCTTCGACCCCCAGGATGGCGCCTGGTCTTATATCGGCACGGACTGCCGGAGCATTCCCCTGAACGACGCCACCATGAACCTCGGCTTCCTAGACGGCGGAACGGCCGCCCATGAATTCGGCCATGCCATCGGATTGGCCCACGAGCACCAAAATCCCTCAGGCGGCATCCAATGGAACGAGGCGGTGGTCATTAGCGAGCTGGCCAAATCGCCGAACTTCTGGAACGAGACGACGACCCGCCACAACGTCCTGCGCAAATACCGCGCCGATCAGCTCAACGGCACCGCTTTCGATCCCGATTCGATCATGCTCTACTTCTTTCCGGCTTCCTGGACGTTGAACGGCATCGCCACCAAAGCCAATGATGTCTTGTCCCGCATCGACAAGGAGTTCATCGCCGGCGCGAAGATGTATCCCAAGACCGGCGGCACCACCGCCAATGCCACCGAGCTCAAGGTGAACAGCTCCAAACGCACCCAGGCCTCCATCGGCAAGATCGGCGAGGAAGACCTCTTCCAATTCACGGCCCCGACCGACGGACGCTACCTCATCGACACCCGCGGTCCGACGGACGTCGTGATGAAACTGTTTGGCCCCAACAGCGAAACCGCCCTGATCGCCGAGGATGACGATAGCGGAATCGACTCCAACGCCCTCATCGCCGCCAATCTGATCGCTGGCAAATACTTCGTGCAGGTGCGCCATTACAATCGCGCGAGCGGGATGGGGAAATACTCGATTAAAGTTAAAAAATCGTGACCCGGCTGGGCGGCTAACCTGAGTTCGTCCGCCAGACGGGCGAACCGCTTCCTTTGGCCTGGCGGGCACGCCCAAGGGACTGCTGAACCAACCAGTCTCCTTGGCGGGCCGCTGCCGGCGCGAGGATCAGTTGACCAAGAAAGTGCCGTCGCTGGATTCGAGGCGGATCTGGGCGGGGAGTTTCTTGGGGGCGAGCCGGACCACGATGTTGTGAGTGCCGGCGGGGAGATCGGCGGTGATCTCTTCACTCCCGGCCTGGGTGGGCTTGCCATCGATCCAGAGGGAGGCGCCGGGGCCGGCGGTGAACTTCATCCGGACGGGGCCGCTCTTCGGCACCTGCAATTGCGTGCCGGCGTAAACGCCGATCCAGCCGGTCCATTTCCCGACGCTCAAACCTTCCTTGAGGCTGTCCGCGGTAAGACGTCCATCGACGAGGGAAAAAGCCGGCAACCATTCGGGGCCGTTCAGGTTGCTCGAGACGAAGCGGTCTTCGCCGAATTGCTCGAGGTCATGGGAACCGGGCCGGATTCTCCAGGAGCGGGCCACGTTGCCTCTGGAGGCGTCGAAGGCGCCGGGTTTGCCGAGCTCGGAGAGGAACCGGAAGAGGTCGATCCGTTCCTCGGGACTAAGAGCATGTTTGAAAACTCTGGAGAACCGCCGCGTGAGGGCACGCGGCCTACAAGCTTGGGCCGAAAAGCCCGTTGCCTGTAGGCCCGGTGCCCTCACCGGGCGAGTTTTCAAACACGCTCAAAGAATGTCGATCAGGCCCGCCCGCATGAGCGAGGTGTTGCTGATGGCGCGGTTGGCGAGGTGCTGATAGGCAATTGCTTTCTGGACGCTCCGCGGTTCATGCCGTGGTCGCGCAGCCATTGGCCTTGGCCTTCGCGGGCAGATACGGCGTGAGACTCGGATTATGAATGCGCGACACGCTGGTGAGATCGCCCTCCGCATTCCGCACCTGCAGCTCCTTCTCCGTCTTGCCCGCCGAACCGGACGCGCCAGCCGGCCACAACGGAATCTCCGGCGGCAACTCGGCGGCAAGCAGGGTGAAAGGAAGCAGCAACGAGGAGAGCAGAAGCTTGGTTGGCTTCATCGAGTAGTAATTGTGCCGGGCAGCACTGTGTCATTTCCCGACGGGTTTCACAATCGCGGCCTGTGATCCCGACGGTCGTCGAAAACCGCAGGCGCGCGGCCAGTCATCTGACCGGCAGCAGCCCGCTCAACAGCCGGTTCACAAACCGGATTGCAGCAGGGTCTGCATCCTTGCGAAGAATGCTCAATTCCCCCTGCCACTGGCGAAAGCTCCCCAGCCGCTCCAGTGCGCATTCGGCATAAAACTGCGGGTCCGTGCTCCACTCCGGCCCGAGTCCGCCCAGCCCTTGCATGGCGGCGATGACCACGCCCCGGTCGGGATCGTTCAGCGCGAGGAGAGATCGGCTGACTGCGGCTGAGCTGCGCGGGCAATATCCGCCGAGCGCCCGCACCGCCGTCGCGCGGACGACCGCGTTAGTATCGCCCTGCAAACCGCTCAGCGCGGGCACGGCGATGGCAGCATCGGGAACGATGAGCGGGAGTCTTTCCGCCGCCCACACTCGGGTCTCGAAATCCAGCGCCCCGAGACGTTCCAACAAAGGAGCAACCATCACTGCGCCTGCGCCGAGTTCCAGCAAGGCATTACCCGCGGCGCGCTGCACCTCATCGAACCGGTTGCTCTTCAGCACCGCGAGCAGTGCCGGGACGCTTTGGTTTGTGGCCGCGGGAAAACTTTTCACTGCTTGCGTCGCTGCCAGCGCCATATCCCTGCCCTCGCGATTCAACACCGAAAGCAGCACCGGAACCGTCCCGTCCGGATCTCTGCCAATCGTCCCCAACGTCCAGATTGCCAGCTGGCGAGACCACGGATCCCGGTCCTCGGCGGTCACCAAGCGGATCAGCGCCGGAACCGCCGCCTCGGCGCGGGACCCAGCGAGATGCAAACCATTCAATGCTGACTGGGGAATTTGCTCTCGGCGATTCAGGTCGTATTTCTTCCGCCCCGATTGGCCGAACCGGGTGGGCGGCACGACCCGGTTCGTCTGACCCAACGCTTCAATCAGCGCCGGTACCGCCGGCTCACCGATGTAGCCCAGCGCGATAGCCGCCGAGGAATTGCCCGCGTTCAGGCGCTGCGCGAGTTCC
>CAZUUP010000316.1:0-7162 GCA_964623105.1 uncultured Akkermansia sp. | reverse complement strand
CCCATGAAAAAGCGGAACGCGTGGCGGATGAAGGACTGGCGGACGCGCGGGGATTTCGCGAGGCGGTCAATGAGGTCGAAGGCGTCGGCGACTTCGCCATCGAGCGCGGGCACGCCGGTGCTGTCGAGCGCGCCGCGTGGGTTCACGGGCAGCGTTTTGTAGATGGGGAACTCGTTTTTTGCGCCGGGCGCATGGCCGACAATGTTTTCCGCGTGCTCCAGCGCCTCCTGCTTGCGGAAGCGGCCGAAGTCATCGAACTGCTCGAAGGGCAGGCCGAGCGGGTTCATGTATTGGTGGCACTTGATGCACTGCTGCGCGGAGGTAATTTTATCGAGCCGCTCGCGCAGGGTCTTGTGGTGGTCTTCGGGAACCTTCGCGTCCACCGTGATGGGCACATCGGGCACACGGCCAGCGAGCAGTTTTTCACGAATCCAGCGGCCGCGGCGGACGGGGTCGGTTTCCGTGTTCAGCGAATGGGCGATGAGCCACGCGGGATGCGTGAGGATGCCTTTGCGGTTGGCGATTTTGAAGGGCTGCTCCAGCGGGTAATCCCAGAAGGTCGTCTCCTCCAAGCCTGTGAAATTCTTGTTTTCCGTTGCACCGTAACGCCCGCGCAGCGGCGTCGGCGGCAGGTTGTAGAAGGGGGAGTGGTTGAGGTAGTAGCCGTGTGCGGTGGAGATGGTGGTGAAGGGAGTGAGGCCCTTGTCGAAGTAGTCGCTGAAGAACCACATGTGCCGGAGGAACTCACGCTTCTGCTGAGGTCCCTCGGGCAGGCGGAAGTGTTTGTTCCCGGCAAAGACGGCCTTGTTTTCAGCGATGACTTTTTCGGGTTCGGTCTTCCACGGTTTGTCTTTCAGCGCGTTCCACACCTTCTTCCATTCGGTGATGATATTGCGGCCAACCTCGGGCGCTTTGTCGTAATAAACGATGTAGCGGTCCGTGGTGAGGAGCGTGACGAAGACATCCTTGTCCTGCTGGAGGATCGTCTCCACGAGGCGGTCGGCTTCGTTGACGAGGAAGCCGGGCGTGCCGGTGGTGCCGCGGTCGGGGTTTTGGTAAATGCCGAGGCCGCGCTCCGGGTCCTTGAAAACGCGGGTGGCCATCGGGTAGCCGAAAAACTCCCGGAAGAAGCGGTTGATGCGTGGGTGGCTGACGACGGTGCGGACGACTTTGCCGCCCATGTTAGGGTCCACCTCGGCGGCGAAGTAGGTCTTGTCGTCGAGGAGCCGCAGGACTTCACGCTTGTAGTCCTCGCGCGTGGCGAGCCGTCCCTGCTCGGCGGCTTGCAGCAGCTTCGCATCCGGGCCGCGGTCGCCGAGAGCGTAGGAAAGCGCGTAAGCCCCCTCGCGGGGCGCGAGCATTTTCCGGCCATATTGGTCCGCCGGGCCGGCGCCAAACTCCAGACGGTAGAGAAACTCCGACTCGAGCAGCACCGTCAGCAGCATCTGCCGCAGCCCCTCCGTATTGCCGCCAATCGCGATGGCGTCGCGCGTGAGCTTCGCATACTTCGCCAACTCCGCCTCGCTCGGCGCGCGTTGCAGCACGCTGGCAAATTGCGCGCGCACCGCCTCGGTGATTTCCGCATCCGTCGGCGCGGATTTTTTTTGCACAATTGCATCGAACACCGCCGGATAGTTTTTCGGAACCCAGCGGTCCTGCCTGTTCGGCAGATCCTCGGCCTTCAACTCGCCGCTTTTTACGCGCGCACCGAGCACCTGTTTCTGCGAAATCCATTCCGCGTTCGCGAGCATCACCAGCAGCGTGCCGCCATCGAGCGAATCGTTGTCGAAATACCGCACTCCCGACCCCTCCGGCAGAACGAAGGGATTCGCCACTCCGTAAAGCTGCTGCGGACGCCCGAACCCCATCGGGCCAAACACATCGCTGGTCCGCTGCGAAAAAATTTGCGGACTGACGAGCCAGCGCCGCGCGGGCGTGAACGGCGCGTCCGTAATCTCACCGCTGAACAATCTGTCGTGGTCCACGTAGTTCCCGTAAGCCGGGAGACGCAACTTGTCCTCGAGCGTCGAGGCATTGTGCGCGCGCAGCTCGCTGCCGATCCAATCCAGCAGCGCCTTTCGCTCGGCCGCCGTGGGCTGCGACTTGCGGTCTTTCGGCGGCATGAAGCCGAGGTACGCCTGCTCCTGCATCCGGTTCAGCAGGGCAAGTCGCTCTGCAAGAGCCATCGCACCCAGCCTGTCAAAGCGCACGTCCCCTTTCTGGCTGTCCGCGCCATGGCAGGACGAGCAGTGCCTGTCGAGCAGCGCTTCTGCCGCAGGCGTGATGCGGAAGACGGTCGGCGTCTGCGCGAAAATCTGCGCCGCACCACAAAAAAGCGCCGCGAGGCAAAGGATAACGGCGATCGGCTTTTTCATTTTTCCCATCGGATGACTGATGCGCTGCACATGTGTGATCGAAACCTAACGTCAATTTCAGGGCGTCTCAATGACGAACGCCGGGCGGGAAAGCACGGCCTTGGCTCGCGAGCCGTAATAATCGGAGCGCCAAAAGTTCTTTAGATCGTCCGCAGTGATGAGCTGGAGGCCGGGTGTCGCAACAGCGGGGTTGCAGAGGACGTAGAGATTCTCCGCGGCGATGTAACCGCAGACGCTGAGCGTGTGGCCCGCGAAACCGCCCGGGTACTGGGGGCCGATGTATTTGAAGTCCACAACCACCGGGCGGCCGGCGTCGAGTTCACGCTTCAGCATCGCGGTGGCTTCGGTGAAGCCCGTGTCGTCCGGCGTGTAGGTGACTAACTTCCAGCGCTGTCCGATTTTCGCGGACGCATCAAGCAAGTGCCACCAGTCGGTGCCGGTGCCGAGCGGCGAGGGGCAGAGCTTCTTGAAATCCCAGCCGCCAATGTTGCTGCCCTGAAAGCGCGCGAACGTGGCGCACGCGGTCGAGCCGCAGTTGTTGTAGCCCTGGTGAATGTGCGGCATTTGCACGAACGCGAACTTGCCCGGCTCGCTCTTGCGGCGGCGGTAATCGGCGAGTTTCAAAAGGTCGGCGCCCTGCTGGGCGGACGCGTTGCCGGACGGCTGCGCAGGATGTCCCGTCGGGCCGGTCGCATGAAGCTTCGAGGCCTTGGTCCAGTTGGTTTTCGCGGCGTCGAGTTCGCCGGCCTGAAATTGTATCTCGCCGAGCACGATGAGGCCCGAAGGGTCGTTCAGTTCCGCCGCGCGTTCAGCGAGTTTTCGCGCGAGCACCGCATCCGCTGCGACGCCTTCGCCGGAGCGATACGCCATCGCCGCCGTCGAGGCCGCGCGCCCGTGTCCGCGCCCCGCGGCTTTTCTCCACCACTCCAGCGCCTTCGGGATGTCCTGCTCCGTGCCCTGCGCGCCGAAGTAGCATTGTCCGAGATTGAAGGCCGCCTGCGCCGAGTCATTCGCCGCCGCTTTGAAGTAGCCGAACGCGATGCCGGGATTGCGCTTCACCACCGCGCCGCGGAGATACGCGAAGCCGACAAAATCCATCGCATCCGCATTCCCGCTGTCCGCCGCGCGATGCGCCCACTTCATGGCCTCCGCGTCGTCCTTGGCCACGCCCTTTCCGTCGCGGTAGCGAACGGCGAGATCGGCCTGCGCGCGGGCATCGCCTTTCGCCGCCTTCGCGAGCAAGTCACTCACCAATTGTGTGTCGTCCGCGCGCACCGGCGTCACGACCAGGAGGAAAGCAGGGATAAATGGATGAAAGCCGCCAGTAAGCGAGATTGCCAAAAACAGGACGGGGTAGCTGAGTCTTTTCATGGTGTTGCTTATGTGGGTCACTTCAGGGTGTCTTTTCCCAAGCCAATCAGGGCCTCAGCCAATGCCTTGCCGATTTGGCTGTAGGTCTTGGCCGAGCCCAAATAATGGTAACCCGCATTGGACTTGTTGCGGCGCAGGTACTCCTGTTCTTCCGGGGTGTAAATGATGTCCGTCATTTTCTTCTTAAGTTCTTCGCGCTTCGCTCCGGCATCTTTCCCGGAGGCCGCTTCGTACTCTGCCTGGAGTGGGGCAAGCTTCTTGCGCAGGTCGGCGTACTTTCCTTGCTGGTCGTGCCGTGCTCCCTTCGGACTCATCAAAGAGCCTCGAGCGTCAAGTTCTCCCAGCTTCTCATCCCAGAAGTCGGCCGTATTCACGGCCTTGACGGTGCCCTTGAACTGGTCCATCCCGGCGGGCGCAGCCATCGCCTTGCGGAAGAGCATGGTATTTTCACCCGGTGATTTACCGCCAACACCCAGAACCCCGATCGCGAAAGGCAGATTCGGCACTGAAAGATCCTTGCGTATGTCCCGAATAAAACACGCCAGGAGTCGGCTGTATTCCGAATAGTCCTTGCCCGCCTTCCTGCCACCGTTTGGATCGATCGGCGGATAAGGCCCGACCAGATCATTGAAGCCCTGGAACCAGGCGAACCCGGCAATTTCGTACCCCGCCTTCGGATCATATGCCGGGCAATACTTACGCGGATCTGCCAACACCTTCTTCACATGCTCCACCATCATCCGATAATAGCGTCCGCTCTTCTCCTTCTGCACGGTCAACTCCTCTTCCAGCTTGCTTTCCGCCTTCAGTTTATCGACCTTGTCGGCCGGCAACGGAGCGGTTCCGGCGCTAGGCGGCCGGAAATCTACCAGCAGGCTTTTTCCACCCCATGACGTCTTGATGAGCAGTGCCGGCTCCTTCAGGTTTTCATACATGGTAACGCCAAAACCCAGTTCCGGACCAAGTTTATCCGCATCCTCCGTATTGCCGCCATAGCCCACAGTCAGCTTGCCGTGCTTCTCGGTGTTGGATATGGGCTTGCCTTTGTTCCCACCACCCCCGCTGAAAGCGGCAATGTACACGTTCTCGAGCACACGCGGCTTGCCGTTCTCGTCCACAAGTTTGTCGTACAGCGGCTTGGTTTCCGGGTCCATTGCCAGACCGGCCAGAGTCGTATCTTTAGCCTGTCCCTGCATGTTGGATTGCCCGACGAGGATGAACACCTTGAGGGGTTTGTTGGCGGCGAACGTGGTGGAACTAGCCACGGCCAGGATGACCACCGACATGATAATGCCGAATTGTCTAGCTGACATATGTTTCCATCTTGTTTGACTCAACATTTAATAACAAATAGCTCAATCAAATAAATTGCCAGACTGGTGGTGCCGGAATAATGCGCGTCGAACTTCACGCCGTTCCTCGTGATGGAAACATGCCTTTCACTGGAGGGGAGCAGTTCATATTCCCCATCTGGCTTCACGTTCATGGTGAGTTGGGGCGGTCCGGGCGACTGTGTTTCTCATCATCGTCCTGGCAATGTCTTTCACGGCGCTCGATATCCATGAGCGTGTTGGCGGACCAGCCCGGGGTTCTTTTGATGGCTGATCACTTAGCTGCTTTTGCCAGTTCAGCCGCGATCGCTTTGAGACTCTTCGGCCACGCGTCGAAAGTCACGGACTTGCCGTTCCGGATCGAAGGCGCGGTGATTCCCGGCACCAGCTTGGCTGCGGGCTGAGCGTAGAGAAAGGGCACGTTGTCCTGCCCATAAGTGCCCGGCAGGCTGCGGGCGTAAAGTTCCAGTTCGGCGGAGTAATCAGCGGGCGTGTAGCCGAGGTTGTCTTTGCCGGGCACCCAGATCACGCCAGCCACGCCCATCGGCGTGAACGGGCTGACACACCAGTTATAGGCCAGGGTGGGGACCGTGTCGGGTTTGACCGCGCCGTCCCGCCCCGGCTCCGGAAACGGTGTCAATTGCAGTGGCGCTCCGGACATGTCCGCACCCTGCTTCGCCATGTCAGCGACCTTTGCCACCTCTGCTTTCAAAGTCTTCACATAATCGGCCGTGGCCTTTCTGGAAATCTCGGAGCCGGGATCTTGAAGACGCAAGGCATCTACGCGCGCGCGCAGGGTTGGGTGGGCGACATCCTTGAGCCCGGCGAAGGCTGTCCACGACAGCGGGGAAGCCATCTGGTCGCGTCCGCCGGAGGACATGGTCACAAAGCCCTGTGGAATGCCGGGGCGGTTGAGCGACTTGGCGAACTCAAAGGCAAACATCGTGACACAGTCGTCGGACTTGAAATCCGCGGCCTGCCAGAAGGTCTGGTATCTGCCGCCGCCAACCTCGAAGCCGCGCTTGCGCGGGATGGGGTTTGAGCTGGCGGCGGTTCTCCGCCGGAACTCGCGCACCAGCGGCATGGCTTCGGGAGCAGCGGCTTGTTTGTCACGGCGGTCATAGGCCAGTTCAGATGTGAGAAGCGTGCTGCCCGTCAGGAACCAGACATCGCCAACGAGAATGTTTTGAACGGTCTTGTTGTGACCATGACTCGCTTTCACGACGAGCGTGATCGGCTGGGAAGAAGCTTTCAAAGCTGGGAAGGAAACTGACCACTCTTGCCGCTCATTCGCCGCGGCCGTTCGGGTGACACCACCAAGGGTCGCGGTCACTGTCACACCTTTGTTGGCAAATCCCCACACGGGAATCGGCTGATCGCGCTGAATGATGACGCCATCGCGATAAGATGCCGCGACCGTGAAGACTGAGTGGTCCGGATCGGTGTATTGGGCATATCTCGCCTTCAGTGCCGCAGCTTTCTCCAAGTCGTCTTCCTCAAAGATCAGCTTGCCGTTGACCGCGGCGAAGGGCGTGGCTGGAAGGCCGGCGTGGTTGTAGAGGTTCGCGTTCTGCGGGGCCGCGCTGTGGGCGTATTGTACTCCGACCGGCTCGGGCACGTCCTTCGATGTCACAACCACGGTGTCCCCGACGATCGCGGCCTCCGCGGCATGCCACTTCCGATCTTTGCCGCAGAGCCGGAAGTGATTGAGTTTCGCACCGGGCGTCGCCCGGGCTGGTTCGACAAACTTGCCGGGATCCTTCAAATCCTTTTCGAGACCCTTGCTGCCCACCATCAGTCCGCCGAAGAGACTGCCCTTGTCGAACGAGACCACCGCCTTGTTCCCTTCAATTGTGTATTTCTCGTAGATCGGACCGGTATAGGCGATTTGTCGCCCGTAGTCTTTGGCCAGTGCCCAGCGCGCCATCCGCATTCCGGGGTGAAGCTTGTTTTGGTAATGGATGTTTCCCGGAGCCGCGGGGTTGAGATCCGTCTGAACCACCATCCCGACGTGGCTGCGATTGTTTATGAAGAACAGGTGCTGCGCCTGCCGAACATCGGCAAGTCCGACCTCGGTGGAATCTG
>CAZUUP010000315.1:0-7169 GCA_964623105.1 uncultured Akkermansia sp. | reverse complement strand
CGATATCGTAGAGGCCAGGCTCTACGACGCCTTTCTGGTATATGTCGCCAACAGCAAATGTGATCCTTTCTGCGCCCAATTTGGTCACGTTTGCATTAAGATTTGATCTAGCGAATTGGACTGCTCGTGGACTTACGTCGAAGCCGGTTACCTGAAATCCCAAGGAAGCAGCAACAAAAGACAGAATTCCGTTGCCGAAGCCCAGGTCCAGGGCGCGCTGGGGTTGATTCGGGGCGGCTGCGGTCAAGCGCTTCTTCAGCATCTCGCAGAAGAATATTTGCTCATCCTCCATTACCGGCAGAACGGCGTCTTTTCGGGGGGAGAAGATCGTATCTGACTCAACGACCAAGCCTTCGTAGAAAGCAAGTCCACGATAAGGGTCAACAAAATAGTCCTTCATCGAGTCCGATTGATTATTGAAGTGGAACAAGTTTTCCACCTCGATAAATGGCGGGCATCAGACTTGTAACCTGACTTCGGTCGGAGCCGAACTTGATCGGTCCGGTGACTCCACTGGCGTCTGTTGCGAGAATCGCATCCAACCATTGTTGCTTGGTAGTCGGTTTGGATTTTGCGGCATTCAGGATTGTGATACCGGCGTCATGCGCGAACGCTGCATGGTATGAAGGTGGCCGCCCATACTTCTCTTTGAAGCGGGATACCCACTGCGTTTGTTGCTCTGTTGGCTTAATCATGAAGGGCGGAGCGGCAACGATTATTCCTTCTGATTCACTTGCTGACAAAGCGTCAGCGGCATCAAGCATGTCGAGTGCCGCCATAGTGTTTCCTGGCGCAATGACACCCAGAGGACGAATGCTCTTGATCAATCCCACCATGTGCGGAATAAAACCGTTGATGAGAATCATGTCTGGCTTCAGTGAGGCAACTTTAGCAGCAATGTTGGCGTAGTCTTTGGCTGCAACGTCTGGATTGTACTTCTCAATAGTCACGGTGCAGCCGACGTCAGACGACAGTTTTTGCTTGAGATACCTGCCATAGGCCTCTTCGGTGCTGGGCAGGCTAAGATAGCAGAGAACCACATTCTTTGCTCCCTTCGCCCTGGCATAACCAGCAAACACATCGCACTCCAACTTGAAACTAACCCAAGTGCGAAAGTTGTCTTTGGTGCCGGACGGATTGGGAGTCAAATCCAAGACCCATGCTAGGTGGGGTATGCCTGCTGATTCGACTTCGTGCTCAATTGCCATCACTTGAGGTTTCAGTGCGGATGCGTAAATCGTCGGCTTCATCCGCAACTGACGCTGTAGGACAGTTGCGGCTTCTTTGGCCGAGAATTTGTTGTCACCCCAATCAAAGGCGATTTTGGTGCCCGGGGCGATGGATTCCGCATTTTCGGAGACGGCCATAAGCATGCCATCCCGTAGCTCTGCTCCGTAAAAGGCCAACTCCCCGGTCATGGGATAATTGGCGGCAACCAAGATCGGCGCGTTGGCGTCTTGGCCGTCATTCTTGAAATGCCTGACAGCCAAGAACCAAGCCACAACTGCGAGCGCGATGAAAACGGTGAGGACGACATGTTTTTTCATGTGAGAGGAGGTGTTCGAGGTCGGGAAATCTTAATATCGGCTGCATGTGAACCCCCACCGCAACAAGTGGTGACAACGGGCAACTTTACCGTTGCGATTTCACATCAAGGCGATACGCTATTAACACAATGCCTGAGCGTCAACTCCTAATTCTCGATGATGATGCCGCCTTCCGGGACTCAATTCAGCAGGGGGTGGGCGGAATGTTTAAAGTGGTGGAGGCGGCGTCAGAGGGGGAGTTTCAGGCCACCTGGCGGCCGCGATGTTTCGATTTGCTGCTGCTGGACATGCGCTTGCGGCGGGGGAGGGAAGGTCTAGATGTGCTGCGGGAGGTGTTTGCGCAGGATGAGACCCAACCGGTTATCATGGTGTCGGCCTATGGCGATACGGAGTCTGCCATCGAGGCGGTGGGGACGGGGGCGATGATGTTCCTGCACAAGCGGGAATTCAGCCCGGCGCTGCTGGGGCGGATGATCGAGGCGGCGCTAGAACAGGGCCGTCTGCGGCGGCAGTCGCAGGCACTTAGGCGGCAGGTGTGGGCGGGCGAGCCAGATGGCTTGTTGGGGGCAAGCGCAGCGATCCGCGAGGCGGGTGAGGCGCTGCGGGTAGCGGCCTTGGAGTGCGATGGGTGGCCACTGGTAGTGGCTGAGCGTGGCGCGGGGGCTTCGCTGGCGGCGAGGCTGATCCACCGGCTGGGGCGGCACGGCGATGGCGCGTTTCTGGAAGTGGGGGCAGAGCAAATGGCGGATGGCGATGCCTTTTTCGAAGGGAAATATGCGCCGTGGACGTTGGCGAACGGCGGGACGCTGGCGCTGGACGGAGTGGAGTCGCTGCGGGCCGCGGCGGGATGGCAGGTAGTGGAGCGATGTGAAAATGAATCGCGTGGCGTGGTGTTTGTATTACACGAATTGGCTTGCGATGATCGCAGTGCTGGTGGCAAGGGGCGTCGCTCCGAGATCCCGGGTTGGCTGGCGTTGGCGAACGCCATGCCGGTGCGGCTGCCACCGTTGCGGGAACGGCGTGAGGACATTCCACTCCTAGTGGCTCATTTTCTCCAACGGCAGAGATCGGGTGGTCACACGTCGGCGCGGAGTCTGAGCGGTGCGGCGATGGCGCGCCTGGAGGCTCATGCGTGGCCGGGAAACGTGCGGGAACTGAGCAATACGGTAGAGTATGCGGCGATCCAGGCTGCGGTGGCTGGGGGGGACGAGGTAGCACCAGAACATTTGCCCGCCAGATTGGAGATGGGCGGACTGACACCCCGGAAAAGCGGCGCGGCGGAGCCGGGCTGGGACTATCGGCTGACACTGGCGCGGGCGGAACTGGAACTGGCCGACCGGGCGATCCAAGAGCGGGGAATCCAGCAAAAGACGGCGCTGGCGGCGGCGCTGGGTTACACGGACCGGTTCACCTTCGGCCGGAGGATGGAGAAGGCGCTACGGGATTTCCCGCTGCTCGGTGCGGAGTTCGCGGCTGTGGCGCGGCTTTTCGAAAAGCCGGCGTAATGAATCTCTTCCTGCAACTGCTGGCGAACGGGCTGGTGAGCGGAGCGCTCTTCGCGGTGCTAGCGGCGGGTTTTGGACTGGTTTACCGGAGCACCGGTGTTTTTCATGTGGCCTATGGCGGGGCCTTTGTGCTGGCGGCCCATCTGTTTTACAGTTTGGTGACCTTGGCTGGTTTGGGTTGCTGGGTGGCAGGCTTCGCGGCGGTGGGCCTGAGTGCGCTAGCGGGCTGGGCGATGGAGGCGGGGTTTTATGGACCCTTTTACCGCCGGGGCACGGCGCCCGGGGCAGTGATGGTGGCCTCGCTGGGGCTCGGGATCGTGATGGAGAATCTGTTGGCGCTGATCTACGGGAACGGGATTCGGGCGATTCCTCGCGAGCTCACCCAAGCGATGACACTTGGGTCTGTGCGGCTGACGATGATTCAGGTCGCTCAACTTGCGGTGGGTGTGGCAGTGCTGGCGGCACTGGCCGGAGCCAGGCGAATGAGGTTTTTCCGTTTGGTGCGGGCAATGGGGGAGAACCCGGAATTACTGCAAGCGCATGGCTGGCGGCTGGGGCGGTATCGGGCGCTGGTCTTTGCGCTGAGCGGGGCGCTGGCGACGGTGCCGGCGTGTCTGATCATGGTGGACGTGGGTATGGATGTCCACGCGGGCATGAGCTACCTACTCATTGCAGCGGTGGCGGTGCTGGCGGGCGGGGTGGCGCGGGTGGAAGGCTGGCTGCTGGGCGGCTTTGTGCTGGCAATGCTGCAAAGCCTTGTGGTGTGGAAGTACTCGGCCAAATGGATGGATCTGGTGGCCTTCGTGCTGCTGCTGGCGGTGCTGGTCTTTCGCCGAGAGGGGCTGCTGGGGATCCGCAAACGAACGGAGGAATCGTAAAGCGTGAATGACCAATCACGAAATTCGAATGAGGAGATGCGCCCAGACAAGCTGGTGACCGAGGGGAAAGATATGGCTCCACCGTGGATGGTTTGGGGCTTGGTTGGCGCAGTAGGGGCGCTCCTGTGCGCGTGGAGTCCGGGCTACATCGGGCATCTGCTGGTGATGCTTGGGATTTACCTGTTGCTGGGATACTCGTTGAATTTCGTTACGGGATTCGGCGGATTGATTGTGTTTTGCCATGCGGTCTTTTACGGCATCGGTGCCTACACCTATGCAGTTGTACGGCTGCGGGCAGGCTCGCCGGGGACGCAGGTGGCGGAAATGCTGTGGGCCGGGGACTGGGGTTTTTTCCCGGCTCTTCTGGCGGCGGGCGTGGTGGCGGCATTTCTGGCAGCGGGGATCGGCTGGGTATGCCTGCGGTTTCGCGGGGATCACTTCATTTTCGCGACGCTGGGCTTCCAGATGATCGTATTTGTCGTACTCTACAATTGGGTGGAGCTGGGGCGCGGTCCGTTCGGTATCTACGGAATACCACGTCCTTCCGTGCTGGGTTGGACCTTGCGGGCTCCGTGGCACTATGTGCTGCTGGCGATGGGCCTGCTGGCGGTGGTGCTGCCGTTGCTTTTCCGGCTCTATCGAAGTCCGTTCGGGCTGGCGCTGCAGACGATGCGCGAGGACGAGCGCGCGGCGCGGGCGATGGGAGTGGACACGAACGGTCTGGCGCTGCGGGCGATGGTGGTGGCCGCCGGTGTGGCTGGCATGGCCGGGGCGCTTTACGCGGGCTATGTAACCTACATTGACCCGACTTCCTTCTCGCTTCGAGAAAGCATTTTTCTGGTGACACTTCTGATGCTGGGTGGTGGTGGCAATGTGAAGGGGCCGCTAGCCGGGGCGGCGGTGATGCTGGCTCTGCCGGAGGTATTGCGCTTCATCGGGCTGCCGGATGCGGTGGCGGCAAATGTGCGAGAGATCATCTACGGCGCGATGATGGCCGCGCTGATGTATTGGCGCCCGCAGGGATTGGCCGGAACCACTTTGATCAAATCATGACGTCCGACGCGCTCATCATCGAAGGACTTTGCATGCGCATTGGCGAGGTCGAAGTGCTCGGTGGCATCAACACACGCCTTCAGTCCGGGTGCATCACGGCATTCATCGGACCGAATGGGGCGGGAAAAACGACGCTGTTTCATGCGATCACAGGTGAGCTGAAACCGGATGGCGGTCGGGTAATTTTTCAAGGCGAGGATATCACGGGAAGGGAACCGTGGGAACTGGCGCGGAAGGGAGTCGGGAAGGTGTTTCAGGATGTGCGGGTGTTTCCGAGTTTGAGCCCGGTGGAGAATGTGATGGCGGCACTGCATCGGCAGACGGATCGCAGCCTCCGTCGGGGTTTGCTGCGGTGGAATGCCGGATCCGCCGTGGCACGGACCCGCGCAATAGAATTGCTGAATGAAGTCGGCTTGGTGGGGGCGTGGGAAGGGCCAGCTGGCGAACTGTCGTGGGGCAATCAGAAGCTCCTAGCCTTTGCCCGGCTTATGGCGGGTGACTTTCGGTTTGTCCTGCTGGACGAACCCGTGGCCGGGGTATCTTCAGTTCTTGGCAATCGTCTCAAAGTAATGATCCGAAAAATGGCAGAATCAGGCGTCACGGTGGCATTGACTGAACATGATATGGCCTTCGTGCGGGATCTGGCCGACGAAGCGGTGGTGCTGAAAGAAGGTCGCGTCTTCGATCAGGGGCCAGCCCGCGAAGTGCTGGAACGGCCAGCGAACCTTGAATTATGCCTGGGTCTCTAGTCCAGATGACGAAATCGACTATTCCGCTCGAAGTCACCAATCTCGTAGCCGGATACAACGGACGCTCCATTTTGCGTGGCGTGAACCTGAGCATCGGTAACGGAGAGAGTGTGGCATTGATTGGCCCAAATGGCTGCGGCAAGAGCACGCTGTTTCGCGTGATCGCCGGAATCTTGAAGGCATCTGGTGGGGGCGTTAGACTGGGAGGGCAAGACCTGGTGGCAATGAGTGCCGATGCCCGGACAAGGGCTGGGGTGGGTTATCTCAAACAGACCAAGAATGTGTTCACGAGTTTGACCGTCGGAGAGAACGCCCTGCTGGCTAGCGAACCAGCGGGACAAAGCATTCAAACCGAGCGGCGGATGGAATCAATCATGGGAACGTTTCCGCTGCTGAAAGCAGACATCGACAAACGTGCGGGACTGCTCTCTGGAGGTCAGCGGCAATCATTGGCCGTGGCCATGGTGCTGATGCGCCAACCGGCGATCCTTTTGCTGGATGAACCCGTTGCTGGGCTTTCGCCAACGGCTGGACAGGACTTGCTCCAGGCGATTGATGAACGGCGCAAAACCGATGGGTTTTCATTGGTCATCGTTGAGCACCGGCTGCGCCTAGTGCAACCACATGTGAATCGTGTGCTCGTGATGCGCGAGGGTGCCATGGTGGACGATACCACCGACACAACCCGCATGTTGGATGCTGAGTGGCTAGCCGGGCACTACGTAACCGGAGGCAAATCATGAGCGGGAATGGGCTTCGCAACGGAGGGAAGCGGCTGTTGATTGTTGGAGATACACCGCAATTTGGGCGCATGATTTCCTTGATCCTCGATGACGCACAGGGTCAGAAATGGAGCATACGCCACACGACCTATGAGGGGTTTCGCGGAATGCTTAGTTCTCGCCTTTTTCAAGAAACGGACCTCTTCGTGCTCGATCTCTGGCGCAGCTACCCGACGGGAATCCGGGCAGAGGGCGTAGCGGTAGCGGAACAACTCGCCAAACAACACGCGAAGTCGCTAATTGTCTCACCACTCTCGATTGGAAGTGAAGTAGACATGCCCGGATACTGGGATATGGCATCTTCCACATCGATGACTCAGCGCTGCGACGCGCTGCTGCGGGACAAAGGTCGCAAACCGCAGTCTCTGTCGGAGATCCTGAAAAACGTGCTTGGGCCTTACCTTGCGGCTCCTTCGGGACATGAGGGGGACTCAGATGTCACGCAATGTGTAGAGTAGGTGACTCTAGATAACCTGTGAGGGGGAAGGGCTGACCACCAGGTTCGACAAAATGTCCACGGTTTGAGCGCCCAGCGAACAACCCAGTAAGCATGACTTCGAACATCATGAAAAGGGGTCAGTTCTGAATGGCAGTAAAAAGAAAAGGGGTCAGTCCCGGCTATTGTAGAAAACCGCATTGACGAAGGCGGCGGTTG